>DASYIM010000094.1:0-4007 GCA_035997625.1 Gemmatimonadaceae bacterium | reverse complement strand
CGAGGCACATGTGCCGCGCGCGCAGATGACCGCCGAATCGCTGTCGGTGTTTGACCGCGCGGTTGCCGACCTCAAGTCCGCCGGCGCGATCGTCGAGGCGAGCGCGCCGACGGTGACACGGGCCAACGTGAGAGACCTTTTCGCTGACGCGGCAAAAGCGCGCGGCGACGTTGCGCTGGATCACAACTCGCCGGCGCCAACGGCCAACGCGCTGTTCAGATACTTCGCCACGCACGGCGGTAATGCGCGTGCGGATGTCGAGCGCGGGCTGGCGGCATTTCGCGTGTTCTACGATGTCCTGCCAAAGGATTGGGCAGAGATGGCGAAGCTCATCGAACAGCCGTACGAGCGGGATCCAGCCAGCCTGTCTTTCGCCCGGTCGCGTGCGGAAGTGTTGGCCCAGCTAGCCGAGACGTTCCGTGCCGAGCGCCTCGACGCGATGATCTACCCCACGATGCCATTCCCCGCCCCGCGCGCTGCGGACAAGTGGCCGGACATCCGTACGACGCTTGGCTACGGCAACTGGCTGGGGCTGCCGGAAGTGTCGGTGCCGACGGGCCTCGGATCCGACGGAATGCCGGCAGGCAACATATCCTTCGTCGGGCTCCCGGGGAGCGACGCTCGGCTGTTGGCGCTCGCGCATTCCTACGAGCGCCGGTCGATGCGATTCGTGGCGCCCCCGCTCCCGTCCCAAACCCCGGCGTGATCTATTCGGCTCAGCTCGGCACTATGGGAGAGCTTCTTGATGCTTCCCTGCTCCTCGACCCATATTCGGGTCGCAATTGCCGATCGGTTCGCATGAGAAACGTCGCCCGTCCTTACCACTGAACCAATAGCGAGGACCAGATGCAGACGCAGGAGTACGATGCAATCGTAGTCGGGTCCGGAATTTCCGGCGGTTGGGCCGCAAAGGAGCTCACCGAAAAAGGCCTTCGCGTTCTCGTGCTCGAGCGAGGCAAGAACATCGAGCACATCAAGGACTACGTCAACGCGACCAAGGCCCCGTGGGAATACCCGCACCGAGGTGGACGAACGCGGGCGATGGAGGAGCTGTACCCGGTCCTCAAGCGTGACTACCCGCTGAACGAAACGAACCTCGATTACTGGGCATCGGACAAGGATTCCCCGTACACCGAGGTCAAGCGCTTCGACTGGTATCGCGGCTATCACGTCGGCGGTCGCTCACTGATGTGGGGACGACAGAGCTATCGCCACAGCGATTTCGACTTCGAGGCGAACGCCAAGGAAGGCGTCGCGGTTGACTGGCCCATTCGCTACGCCGAGATCTCGCCCTGGTACGACTACGTCGAGAAGCACGCCGGCATCAACGGCTCGATCGAGGGAATGCCGCAGCTGCCAGATGGGAAATTTCTGCCGCCGATGCAGCTGAATTGCGGCGAGAGACAGGTGGCCGACAAAGCCAACAAGATCTTCGGGCCACACCGCCGCATAATTCCCGGCCGTTCGGCGAATCTCACTCAGGGCCACGACGGCCGAAGCGCGTGTCAGTACCGAAACGCGTGCTGGCTCGGCTGTCCCTACGGCGCGTACTTCAGCTCTCAGTCCTCGACGCTCCCGCACGCGGCGAAAACCGGGAAGATGACTCTCAAGCCGTGGCAGATCGTCAGCGAAGTCATCTACGACAAGAATGCGAAGCGGGCGACGGGCGTCCGCGCCATGGATGCGCTGAACAATCAGATGACCGACTACAAGGCAAAGGTCATTTTCCTTTGCGCGTCGACGCTCAATTCGACCTGGCTGCTGATGCGCTCCGCCACCGATGTCTGGCCCGGCGGACTTGGCAGCAGCTCCGGAGAGCTCGGTCACAACCTGATGGACCACCATTTCCGCGCCGGCGCGCAGGGTAGTATCGAAGGACTCGACGACAAGTACGTCTTCGGTCGTCGTCCCAACGGCTTCTACATTCCGCGCTACCAGAATCTCTTCGGCGACAAGCGTGGCTACCTGCGCGGCTTTGGCTACCAGGGCGGGGCCGGCCGGGACGACTGGGGACGCGCCGTCGCCGAGCTGGGAGTCGGCGGGAAGTTCAAGGACGCGATGGCGATGCCCGGCGGCTGGGGAATCGGGGCTACCGCGTTCGGCGAGATGCTGCCGAACCACGACAACAAGATCACGCTCGACACTTCAAAAAAGGACAAGTGGGGAATGCCGGTGATAGCCATCGACTGCGTCACCCGTGAGAACGAGCACCTGATGCGGCGCGACATGCAGGTCGACATGGCCGAGCTGCTCAACGCCTCCGGAGTGAAGAACGTTACCGTTTATGACGGTGGCTACTTCCCGGGAATGGGAATTCATGAGATGGGCACCGCGCGCATGGGTCGCGATCCGAAAACCTCGGTTCTCAATTCGCACAACCAGGTGTGGGATGCGCCGAACGTGTTCGTCACCGACGGATCGTGCATGACGTCCGCGGCTTGTGTAAATCCATCGCTCACCTACATGGCGCTCACTGCGCGCGCCGCGGATTTCGCGGTGAATGAGCTCAATCGCCGCAACATCTGATCGGAGCCTATCAATGACAGATAACGATATCGCGAACCTCGACACCCCCGAGATGATCACCCGGCGTGAAGCAGTTATTCGGGTGACGGCGCTGCTCGGCGGAGTCGCGTTGATCGGCGGCAGCGCTCTGATCACCGGCTGTCGCGCGGAAAAAACCGCCACCACCGGCGAGGCATTCACCAATGACGAAGTCGCCTACCTGGACGAGATCGCCGAGACGATCCTGCCCGCAACCAGCACGCCGGGGGCGAAAGCGGCCAAGACCGGCGCGTTCATGGCGCTGATGGTGAGGGACACCTACAGCCCCGAGGACGAGAAGATTTTCCGCGAGGGAATGAGGAAGCTCGACCAGGCCAGCAGGGACAAGAACGGCGGCAAGTCCTTCATGGAGGCGACGCCGGAGCAGCGATTGGCGCTGCTGGAGACTCTCGACAAGGAGCAGTTCGACTTCTCGGAAAAGCGCAAAGCCGAGGCAAAGAAAAAGTCGGAGGAATTTCTTTCCGAGAAGCAGCAGGGGAAGCCTGCTCCGCAATCCACTCTGGCGACCCAGATCGTCGACGAGCCACCCAACAAATACTTCCGGATGATGAAAGAGCTTGCTCTGCTTGGCTACTTCACGTCAGAGATCGGCATGACCCAGGCGCAGCGCTACGTCGAATCACCGGGTCGTTACGATCCGTGCATTCCCTACGACGGCAAGCCATCGTGGGCTGGCCACGCTTGAGGCGGAACTCCAAATGACTCGATTTCTTGCTTTGTTCGTGGCAGCGCTGGTGTCGGGCGCTCCGACTTCGTCACCTGCGCGCCCGAACGCACCGGTTCCGCGCGACGTGCGGCTGATTGGCCGCTGGGACATAACCATCACCACGCCAACCGGCACGGCGCCTTCATGGCTGGAGATTGATTCGTCCGGGCGAGACGCGTTGGTGGGTAG
The DNA here is from genome assembly GCA_035997625.1 of Gemmatimonadaceae bacterium. Lineage (GTDB taxonomy): Bacteria > Gemmatimonadota > Gemmatimonadetes > Gemmatimonadales > Gemmatimonadaceae > UBA4720. The sequence continues at coordinate 547 of DASYIM010000094.1, read as the reverse complement.
AATAGTCGGCATCGTCGGCAGCGTGCGCCCGATCACGCAAATCATTCCCGCCGGCGATTCGCTGCGCTTCGCGGTGCCCCATCAGTGGGAAGCCGGCGACGGAGACCTCCGGGTGGTGTTTCGCCTTCAAGGCGACCGTCTGGTCGGTCGAATGACTTTCCCCGACAACACCACCCGCGACTGGCAGGGCGTCCGGGCGCCGCGACTCATTCGCGCGCATCCGCCGCAATGGGGGGCGCCGATCAGGCTTCTCAATCAGAACAATCTCAACGGCTGGCAACCGATGGGCTCTGCCAATCAGTGGACGGTTCGGAACGGTGTGCTCTCCAGCCCGAAATCCGGAGTCAACCTGCGGACGGTGCGAACCTTCGAAGACTTCAAGCTCCACGTCGAATTTCGCTACCCAAAAGAGAGCAACAGCGGCGTATATCTGCGCGGGCGCCACGAGGTCCAGATCGAAGATGATTATGGCCGCGAGCCCTACTCACATCGCTTCAGCGGCATCTACGGCTTCATCACGCCGAGTGAAATCGCCGCTCTCCCCGCC
>DASYIM010000093.1:0-1680 GCA_035997625.1 Gemmatimonadaceae bacterium | reverse complement strand
CCGACGAGTCTGCCAAGCGTGCCCTGGCGCACCCAACGCTCTCCGCTCTCCTGTGATTTGCTGAACCCGCGATCGTACAGCCACCGGTGCAGAATTGCGCCGAAGACAATCGTGGCGGCGGCGGTCGAGAACAGCAGATAGAAGGGAAGAATCTCCGGGTCGCGGCGCAGCCAGGTCATGATTCCCTGCGCCGCCCACTCGCTTGGCAGCCATGGCGAAGTCGGTCCGCGCAGCAGCGAAATGAACTCGACCAGCGAGCGAAATCCTTCGGGCCGAGCCAGCCGCTCGGGGCGGACCAATCGGAAAATGAGCACCACGCCCGCGGCGGCGAGCACGGCGATGACGCTGAGGATGTCGCGCGTCCTCCGGGCGGGGAAGATGTTCACGAGCAGCAGCGTCACCGCGCTCCCGATCGCGGACGGTATGAACAGGAACGGGAGAATCGCACCGATCGCAACGAGTGGATACAGGGGGCCACCACCGTATGTAATGCCGTAGGCAGTGAGCACGGGCGTCGCCAGCAGTACCACCATCCAGCTCGAGTGCGCCGTAGTCTCCAGGAGCTTCGCGCCATACAATCGCAGCCAATCCACCGGCGCGGCGACGAGCAGATCCAGGTCTTTGGCGAGAAAGAAGCTCGAGAGCGCGGTGACGACATTCGAAAGAATCAGAATTCCGAACAAGCTGACGAACATCAATCCGAGCAGCTTCGCCGCCAGAAGCGCGCCGATTTCCGGAATGCCGCGAAAGTATTTCAGCAGCCGGTAGAGCAGTCCGAAGACGAACACCCAGAACACAGCGCCTATCAACAGAAAAAGGATCAGGCGCCCCGAACGATTCTCCGTCTTGCCGAGCGGGCGGGCCTTGGCCGAGATGAACTTCGGCGAAAGGACATGGAGTAGTCCCGGCGACGGCAGGGGCTCCGCCGGCGGCCGAGGACGGGCCGGCGTGAGAGGCATCAGGAGAATCTCGGAGGCGCGGCTACGCATCGAGAACTTCCATCGTGTCCCGCGCCGCGCGCTCTCCGGTGAGTTTGAGGAAAATCTCCTCCAGCCCGCCGCCACCGGTGGACTCGGCGCGCAGGTCGTGTATCGTCCCGACCGCGCGAATCCGTCCCTGCTGAATGATCGCGATCCTGTCGCACAGCGTCTCGGCGACCTCGAGGGTGTGCGTGGACATCATGATTGTATGCCCGCGACGCACGTACTCCCTGAAAAGATCCTTGAGAATCCTTGCTGCCTTTGGATCGAGCCCCACCATCGGCTCGTCGACGACGATCACTTCCGGGCGATGGATGAAGGCGCTGGAGATGATCAGCTTCTGGCGCATGCCATGGCTGTAACTCTCCACCAGCTCGTCTGCCCATTCCTCGAGATCGAACAGCGCCATCAGCTCGCGACCGCGATGCTCGACTTTGTCGCCGTCCTGACCGTACAACCCGGCGACAAAGCGCAGAAACTCGGCTCCCGTCAGCTTCTCATAGATGAACGGCCGGTCCGGTATGAAACCCAGCTTCGCCTTCGCCGCGAGCGGGTTTTCGGCCAGATCGATGCCCGCCAGGTGGATCGATCCGGATGTCGGCTGCAGAATCCCCGCGATCATTCGCAGCGTGGTCGTCTTACCCGCGCCGTTGGGGCCGAGAAAGCCGAACAGCTCGCCATCGGGCACACTCAGGTCGAT
>DASYIM010000092.1:0-118566 GCA_035997625.1 Gemmatimonadaceae bacterium | reverse complement strand
CGCGGGCAACCGCCTCGAAGTAGTCGGCGAGCGCGGGCGTGGCCATGAGCTGGTCGGCATCGCCAGCAGAGATCACGTACTCGGCGGTGAGACGAAGCCTTCTCGCCTCCGGCAGCTCGGGAAGATTCTTGCGCGCCTCGTCGATCCACTTCACGTCGAGAAGCAGTGGTCGAAGATCCGGCTCGGGAAAGTAGCGGTAGTCGTGGCTCCCTTCCTTCGTCCGGCTTGGGCGAACGGTCTCGCGTGCACCGTCCCAAAGCAGGGTCTGTTGCTCGACCTTCCCCCCCGAATCGATCAGGGCGCATTGCCGCTCGTACTCGGCCTCCAGCGCGCGCTCGACGGCGGAGAACGAGTTCATGTTTTTTACTTCGGTCTTGGTGCCAAGCTTTACCTGGCCGGGAGGGCGGACGCTGATGTTGGCATCGACGCGCAGACTTCCCTCCTCCATGCTCACGTCGCTCACATCGAGATACTGGAGTATCTGCTTGACGGTCCGCAGATATGCGCCCGCCGCGGCAGACGTGCGAATGTCGGGTTCACTCACAATCTCGATCAAGGGGACACCCGCGCGATTCAGGTCGATCGCGGTCGCGCCAGGGTAGCGATCGTGGATCGATTTGCCGGCGTCTTCTTCCATGTGCAGGCGGGTGATTCCAATCTGGACGTCGGTGCCTTTTTCGGTTTTCCCGATCACGACCGAGCCTCCAGTGGCGAGGGGCTGGTCGAATTGCGAGATCTGATATCCCTTGGGAAGATCGGGATAGAAATAATTCTTTCTGGCGAACACCGACACGGGATTGATCGTGCATCCGAGACCAAGAGCGGCGCGGGTCGCCAACTCCACGGCTCGCTCGTTGAGTACCGGCAGCGCGCCCGGCAGCGCCAGGCACACCGGGCAGGTGTTGACGTTCGGCGGCGCGCCGAAGTCGGTCGAGCACGCGCAGAAAGCCTTCGAGCGGGTCTTCAGCTGGACGTGTACCTCCAGGCCGACCACCATCTCGTAGCGCTCGCCACTCATTGATGCGCCTCCACGCCGAGGCCAGCCTCGAGCGCATACGCTACGCGGAACATGGTGTACTCGTCGAAATGCGCCGTGATGATCTGTCCTCCCACCGGGAGCCGGCGGACACGGCCAATCGGCACCGAGATGGCAGGGACTCCAGCGAGATTCGCCGTTACGGTAAAGATGTCGTTGAGGTACATCTCGTACGGATCGCTGATCGCCCCGACGGGAAACGCGGGCGTCGGCGTGGTCGGAGTGAAAATGGCGTGCACGCCACTGGTGAACACGGCGCGGAAATCATCGGCGATGAGCGTGCGCACAGCCTGCGCCTTTTTGTAGTAGGCGTCGTAGTATCCGGCGGAAAGAACGTACGTGCCGAGGAGAATGCGGCGGGTGACTTCGGGCCCGAACCCCTGCGAGCGGGTTGATTCGTACATCGACTTGAGGCCTTTGCCGGGATCGACTCGCAGGCCGTATCGAACGCCATCGAACCGCGCGAGGTTGGAGGACGCCTCCGCCGGCGCAAGGATATAGTAGACCGGAATCGCCAATGGGGATCGCGGCAGCGAGATATCGCGAATGGTGGCACCCATCGACCGAAAGCGATCCAGAGCCCGGTCGCACAACTCCCTGGTGCTCGGGTCCAGAGTTTCGGGGAAATATTCCCGGGGCTTGCCGATGACTACGCCGGCGAGGGTGTTCTCATCCGGCGGTGGTGGCAGCGGAACCGGACTGCGCCCAATCCGCATCGCCTCGGTGTCAGGATTCCGTGCCTCGGGTGCTGGTTTCCCGAGCGCTGAGAGACGATAGATCGGCACGTCGGCGTCGGAGCTGGTGGAATCCATCTTGTCGAAACCCGCAATCGACTCGAGACCGAGCGCCGCATCATCGACCGTGCGGCCAACAACACCGATTTGATCCAGCGAAGAAGCAAAAGCCACCAGGCCATAGCGGCTCACACGGCCATAAGTCGGCTTGACGCCAACCACTCCGCAGAACGCAGCCGGCTGCCTTACGGATCCGCCGGTTTCCGAGCCGAGGGCGATCGGTGTGATACCCGCGGCAACCGCGGCGGCCGAGCCGCCGGACGATCCACCCGCTACGCAACGCACGTCGTGAGGATTACGTGTCGGCCCAAACGCGCTGTTCTCAGTGGACGAGCCCATCGCGAATTCGTCCATGTTGGTCTTGGCGACAATCAGCGCGCCGTTGGCGCGGAGTCTCGTAATCGCCGTGGCCTCGAACGGGCTCGTGTAGCCGGCGAGGATTCTCGACGCGCACGTAGTCGGCAGCCCGAGGGTGGCGATGTTGTCCTTGACGGCAATGGGGACCCCGGCAAGGATGCCGATATCGGCGGCGCTCTGAACGCGCTTCTCCATCGACCGGGCTTCCTCGGCACTGGCATCCTCGTCGGCATGCAGGAAGATGTTGAGCGCTTCGGGGCCGGCGCCCATTTCACGGGCGCGCTCGAACGACGCGCGCACCATTTCTGCCGGCGATGCCCCGCCCGCCCGAACGGTCGCCGCAATCTCGGCGGCGCGCAGGGTTGCGAAGTCTTCGACGCTCAAGCGCCGCTCTCGATGGGATCCTCGTGCGTCGCCAGGCGCGGCACGATGAAGAATCCATCGCGCATTGCCGGGGCGAACGACTCGAGGACTCCCTCCATCAGCGGCGCCTCGCGATCGTCCGGACGCAGCGGCGTGCCGCCGGCGCCCACTCCCGCGGTGGGAGTCACCTGGCTGGTATCGACCTGGGAGAGCACTTCCATGTGCTCGAGAATCGCGCTCAACTCCCTCGTGAGCTCGTCCGCCCGCGCGCTGTCGATGCCGAGTCGAGCCAGGTCGGCGATGTGCAGTACGTCCTCACGCGTGACAGCCATTATTCCTGACCGCGCTCCAGTGTGGTATACGCCAGCTTGATGGTCTTTCTGCCCACGGCTTCGTCGTCGAAATCGATCACCGCCTTCACTTCCCTGCCGACGCCGGACACCTCGGCGATGGAGCCGTCTCCAAATAATTTGTGGCGGACGCGCTCGCCCTTCACGTAGCGCGGCTCGTCCTGGGACGCTTCGGCCTCGGCGATGGGAGTCGCACGGCGCCACGACGGGACGTCGTACGTGCGCCTGGCTGGATAGGCGCCGCTGAATGCGCTGCCCTCACGCCCGGAGCTGCCTCGCCTGCCCATCGCCGCCACACGCACGGTTTTCTTCTCCTCGAGATTGGCGCCGGCGATCTCGCGGAGGAATCGTGACTGAATCGACTGCGTGAGCTCACCGTTGCGCCGCCGCATTTCGGTGTGGGACAGAAACAGCTTCTCCTCGGCCCGAGTAATACCGACGTAAAAGAGACGGCGCTCTTCCTCCAGCTTCGGAGGATCGTCGAAGGACTGCGAGAGCGGAAACAGCCCGTCCTCGAGACCGGTGAGGAAGACAACCGGATATTCGAGTCCCTTTGCATTGTGAAGCGTCATCAGCGTGACCGCATCGGCCGAAGGATCAAGCGCATCGGCGCCGGCAACGAGCATCGCGCGCTGGAGGAAATGATCCAGCGGCGTGAGTCCGATCTCCCCGCCGTCATCGATAACCGTCTCCGCAGCGCCATCGATCAGCGCACTGAGGTTCTCGATGCGATCGCGCGCCGATTCGGGACCTTCCGCCTGCAGATACTCGACATAGCGAATCTCTCCAATCAACTCCTGAAGCAACACGTCGACGCTGGTGTCCTTCGCGCGGTCGCGAAGCGAGGCGATCAGCCGCGAGAAGTCAGCCAGCGCCTTGCGCGCCGCCGGTCGCAACGATTCCTGCAGGTCCTCCCGCGCCGCCACTTCTGAGAGTGAAACGCGGGCATCACGCGCGCGCGCGGCAAGAGCGTCGACCGTCGTGTCGCCGATCCCGCGCTTCGGAACCGATATTGCCCGCCGGAAGGCTTCCTCGTCGGAGGGATTCGCGATCAGCTTGAGATACGCCATCAGATCACGAATCTCACGGCGATCGTAGAACCGCACGGAGCCGACCAGCCGATACGGAATGGCCTCGCGACGCAGCGCGTCCTCGAGCGCGCGGCTCTGGGCGTTCGTCCGATAGAGCACCGCAAATTCGTTGAGGCCGCGGTTGTTGCGGGTCTGGCGCGCTTTTATTTCCTCGAGGACAAAATCTGCCTCATCGCGCTCGTCGAGGGCCGCTACGAGCGTCACCGCTTCGCCGGGATCGCGGGTGGCGCGCAAAGTCTTTCCCTTGCGACCGACGTTCTGGGTAATGGCGGCGTTGGCGACGTGCAGAATATCCGGTGTAGAGCGATAGTTCTCCTCGAGCCTGACGAGCCTGGCCGAGGCGAACTCCTTCTCGAAGTCGAGGATGTTCCGGATATCGGCGCCACGCCACCCGTAGATCGACTGATCGTCGTCACCAACGACGACGACGTTGCCGTGAACGCTGCCAAGAAGCTTGATGAACTGGAACTGGGCGCGATTGGTGTCCTGGTACTCGTCAACAAGGATGAACTGAAATCGGTCGCGATAGCGAGCGAGGGTCTTCTCGTCGTTGCGGAAGATCTCGACCGGAAGCACGAGCAGATCGTCGAAGCTCACCGCGTTTGCTGCTCTCAAGGTGGACTCGAGCGACTTATACACTTTGGCTGCCGCGCGGGAGACCGGATCCATCGCCAGCGATTCGTATTCCGCCGGTGGAACCAGCGCGTTCTTGGCGTCCGAGATCAGTCCCGAGATGACCTTGGGACTCCACTGTTTGGGCGAAATTCCTTCTCTGTCCATCAGCCTCTTCACCACACCGAGGCTGTCGTCCTCGTCGTAGATGGTGAAGCTCGAAGTGCGACCAACCTGGTGGGCCGAGGTTCGCAGAATCCTCGCGCCGATGGCGTGGAAGGTCCCGCTCCACATTCCCTTTGGCTCTTCACCGAGGAGACGGGTAATCCGCTCCCGCATCTCGCCGGCGGCTTTGTTGGTAAATGTGACCGCGAGGATCCGCGAAGGATCCACCCCGTGATGCTCGATGAGGCGCGCGATACGTGTGGTGAGAACACGGGTCTTCCCCGAGCCGGCACCAGCCAGCACCAGCATTGGGCCTTCAAAATGGAGCACCGCTTCGCGCTGTGCGGGGTTGAGACCGGCGAGCGGCTCCGCCTTCTCCACTGTCGCCGAGTTTGTTGATTCCGACATCATTACAATCTAGCCGAGCACCATGTCAAAGGTCGCGCCCCGTTCGGTGGGCACGAGAGAAAGCTCGCCGCCGTGGCTATCGCGAACTATGCGACGCGCCAGCGAGAGCCCGATTCCCCAACCCTTTTCCTTGGTGGAGAATCCGGGGTCGAAGATCTGATGCCGGATCTCGCGGGGAATTCCCGGACCGTCGTCCGAGACCCGCACCCGCACCCTGCCCTCTGGCAGTGACTCCGCGGATATCTCGACGCGACCGTCGCGACCGGCGAGGGCGTCGATCGCGTTCTTGGTGAGGGACTCGAGAGCCCACTCGAGCAAAACGGCATCGCCTTTCACCGCGAGATCCCCGTGATGCGAAGAGCTCACCGTCACGCGCTGCGCCAGCGTAGGAACGCGAGCGCGGAAGTAGGTGGCGACGCGATCGACCAACTCACCCAGATCCACCGACTCCTGCCGTGGCGGCCTTCCAATTCGCTCGAATCTGTGCGCGACGCGTTTGAGGCGCTCCAGATCCGCCTCCATGTGATCGATCGCGGCGGTCGTCGTCGGCTCCGGATCCGTCTCGCGCAACAGCTCGATCCATCCGCTGATACTCGAGAGCGGTGTACCGAGCTGGTGCGCGGACTCGCGCGCCATCCCGGCCCAGATCTGCTCGCGATCCGCCCGACCGCGCGTCCGCAGCGCGTACGCGCCGGCGATCAGGACCATTCCGATCAGGATCGACTGAAGGACGGGAATGAGAATCAGCCCGCGCACCAGCGGCGTGTTGCCAAAGTGGACCGTGCCCATCCCGGGCTCGACAATCGGAACGTTCTGCCGATCGAGCTCCAGGATGTAATCGTGCAGCTGCCTCGATTTCAGTCCCGCGGTGAACGGCAGGTTGGCGGTGTCCGTCGGATTGCCGGCGTCGTCGGCCAGAATCATCGGCACGCCCGATTCCCGGATGTGGCGCGAGAGATCGAGCAGCGCCGAGTTAGCGGCGTCGGGATTGGGATCGCTCAGTCCGTTGTAGACGCGGGCGTACATCAGACCAACGCGCGAAGCTTCGATCCTGAGCTCGTGCACGACGGTGCGGGTGTAGATGACGTACCACCCCAGAAGCGCGAGGACGCCTATGGTGATGAGCGTGACCGGTGCGAGCCGGCGCATGGTCAGCTCAGGCGCTCGGCGCCGAGATAGGTTCTGAGCGCAGCGGGGACGCGCACACTGCCATCCTCCTGCTGATGATGCTCCAGAATTGACGCGATGACGCGGGGAAACGCGAGCCCGGAGCCGTTCAGCGTGTGGAGGAAACGCGGCTTGCCACCGTCAGCCGGCTTATAGCGGATATTGGCGCGGCGCGCCTGAAAGTCGGTGAAATTGCTGCACGACGACACTTCGAGCCATTTGCCAACGCCGGGCGCATACGTCTCGAGGTCGTAAGTGTGCGCGCTGGCAAATCCGGTATCGCCGGACGCGAGCCTGATCACCCGATATGGGAGCTCGAGGAGCTGAAGAATCTTTTCGGCCTGCGACGTCAGGAGCTCGAGCTGGTCTCCAGAAGTCTCGGGAAGGACGAATCGCACCAGCTCGACCTTGTCGAACTCGTGGACGCGAAGGAGTCCTCTGGTGTCCTTGCCGGCGGCGCCGGCTTCGCGCCTGAAGCACGGTGAATAAGCAGTGACGGCTTTTGGCAGATCCGCAACGGCAAGAACCTCATCGCGAAAGAGGTTGGTCAGCGGGACCTCGGCAGTCGGTATCAGGAAAGCGTCCTCGTCCTTCAACGCGTACATGTCGTCTTCGAACTTCGGCAGCTGGGCGGTGCCCGTCATGCTGACGCGATTCACGACCACCGGGACCCAGGTCTCCTGATATCCGTGCTCACGGGTATGGACATCCAGCATGAGATTCATCAGCGCGCGGACGAGCGTGGCGCCTTTGTCGCGGAAAACAATAAACCCCGAGCCACTTATCTTGGCTCCGCGCTCGAAGTCGATGATTCCAAGTCGCGTACCCACTTCCCAGTGGGGCTGGATACGCTCACCTTCGCGGGGCGTGCCCCAGCTCCTGACGACAGAGTTGTTCTCCTCGCCGCCGGCCGGCACCTCGTCGAGCGTGATGTTCGGCAGCTCGAGAAGAATTCCTGAAAGCTCCGCCTCGGTGGCCGCGAGCTCGGTGTCGAGCCTCGCTATTTCCTCGCCGAGGGCCCGCGACTGCTGCTGAAGATCGTCCGCCGATTCTCCGGCGCGCTTGCGCTGCCCGACTTGCTGACTGACGGCATTGCGCGCGGCCTTGCGCTCCTCAACGGCCTGAATGGTCTCCCGGCGCGTCTTGTCGAGCTCGACTGCCCGGTCAATAGTTGGCGAGAGCGTGTCGAGGACTCCGCGACGCCGCATGCCGGCGCGCAGAGCGTCGATTTGCTCCCGCACCATTCTCAGGTCGTGCACGAATCAGAGAGTGGGAATTCCTTCCGCAAATGAACGAAACCCGCAGTTCGGATCTAATCCCAGACGCAGGAAGAGCGTTCGTGAAGCGAGATTGACGCTGTCGACGGCAATCTTGGCGTAAAGGTATGGACTGAGAGCGAAGGCGCAAATATCGCCGCTGGTGTTATGCGGCGACTGTATGGCAACGGTCTCGTGTGGCGCGAGGACGACCGCCAGGTCGTTGTTGTATCCGTCCTTTGGCGCCGAGGTTACCGAATCGAAAGCCGTCGACAGCTTCTGCAGACCAACCGGCCGGGCCGTGCCGATCGAGCTGACGACCATCTTGACCGGGTAAATTATGACGTTGCCGTTGTCATCGATGTCCAGGGCGACGTCAAAGCCGGCAAAGCCGTCGACGCGTACCGGCTGTCTCGCGACGATGGAAATACCGCTCGGGTACGTTGGCGGTGTGCCGGAAAGCGCGAAGACAGACAAGGTGTCAACCGATGTCGGAAGAGTGGCGTGGAGGCTTGTTGGATCGCCACAAGCGCCAAGACCGACAACGACAGAAACCGTCGCGAGCAAAACGAGACGTGCTTTCATTCAGTATGAGACAGGAAAAAGACTGGAGGGGTTGCTCTCGATAATACCCCGTAACTCACGGCAGTTCAAGCGATTGCCGCGCTTGACTTCACTCTTGCCGATTCCTAGCTTCGCAACCTCTCACCGACCAATGCCCAACATTCGAGATTTCACAACTGCGCTCCGCCAACGGCCCGGCGTGGACGCCGTGCTCGTGCTGGGGAAAGACGGTCTGCTGATAGAAGGGTTCGCGGCGCCAGGTCTGAACAACGAGGATCTCGCCGCCCGCGTCCCCGCGCTCGTCGCCGAGGCGGAGAGCCTCGGGCGCGCGACTCTGCAGGGTCCCCCGAACACGGCGATACTGGAGCACCAGAAGGGCTACGCTATCGTGGCCGCGCTCGCTGATGATACGCTGCTCCTGGTCCTGCTGCGTCCATCCGCCGATCTCGGTGGACTTCTTTTTGACGTACGTCGCTATCGTGGAAACATCGCGTCCCTGATCTGAGATGACCGAGCCCGCTACTCGCCTCTGCCACATTCTCGTTGCTGATGACGAGCCGCACATCGGCCGCATCATCAAGATGAAGCTCGAACAGGGACCCTTCAGAGTCAGCATCGCCTATGATGGACAGGAGGCGCTCGATTTCATCAACGGCGAAGAGCCTTTCGACCTCGTGCTGCTCGATCTCATGATGCCGCGGCTGAGCGGGCTCGATGTGCTGCGCGAGATTCGCAACCAGGAGAGATTCAAATCGCTTCCATGCATCATCCTCACAGCGGGAGGAGACGCGAAGCACGAGCGCGACGCGCTCGCGCTCGGAGCTACTCAGTTCCTGACCAAGCCCTTCAGCCCGAAAAAGCTCTACGCGCTCATCGCGCGTCTGACCGGAGCCCCTGACGAAGCGGGAATAAGCGGCGAGTGAGCCGCTGGGCGGTCGTTCTCGCCGGTGGTGTTGGCTCGCGGTTCTGGCCGCTCAGCACACCTCAGCGTCCCAAGCAGCTGTTGCCGCTGGTGACCGGCAAGCCACTCCTCCAGGACGCCATCGATCGACTGGCGCCAATCGTGGATCCTTCGCACACGCTGGTGCTGACGAACGCCAACCTCGTCAAATCGATTCGCGCGTTGCTGCCGCCGATTCCCCGCGAGAACATCATCGCCGAGCCACGACCGGCGGGAACGGCGGCGGCCCTCACCTGGGCGGCCCTGACCATCGAACGGAGGGACGGCGGAGGCGCGACGATGATCTCGATCCATGCGGACTGGGCTATCCGCGATGACGCCGGGTTTCGCGAAGTGTTGCTGGAGGGCGAGAAGGTCGCGCAGAAAACGCACACACTCGTCACCGTGGGTGTCGTGCCCACCAGGCCGGACCAAGGATTCGGATACATTCAGCCTCAGAACCCCGACAAGCCGGGAGGCTCTCCGGTCAAGCGATTCGTGGAAAAGCCAGAGAAGGCTCGGGCCGAGAAACTCGTGTCGGAAGGGTATCTCTGGAACTCCGGAATATTTGTCTGGACGGTCGGCGATTTTCTGACGCAAGTCAGGCAGCATTCGCGGGAACTGAAAAAGCCTCTCGGACTCGGTCCGGACGTGGAGGCCGCAGACTTCTTTGGCGCCGTCGACAAGCCCGTTTCGGTGGACAACAGCGTCCTCGAGCGCAGTCGTGACGTTACCGTGCTCCGAGGAGATTTCGGGTGGGACGACGTCGGAACATGGGCTGCTCTCGGTCGGATAAAGACCAAGGATGAGTTTGGCAACGTCACGCGGGGAGACGTCCACATGCTCGACTGTGTCGACAACGTCGTCCACACCGACTCGGGCAGAGTGGCCATGTACGGCGTTGACAATCTGGTCGTGGTTGTGCACGATGGCCTGACGCTGGTTACGACGAGGGAGAAGGCGGCCGATCTGAAGCGACTCGTCGAATCTCTTCCGGCAAAGGAAAAGGGTGACGCATGAGCGCGCTCTATTTTTACGATGACGCACGGGCGAGACAGTTCGAGCCGTTTGCGCTGACCCGCCCGGCGTCCGAGCTGCGCGCTGGAACCACGCTGACGCGCCACCGCTGGGAGCGGGCGACGGGGTTGAAGAGCGCGGGGTTCATCAGCTCAGCGCACCTGTCGCAGTTCGAGGAGGGCAACGCTCCGCCGGCCGTATCCGGTCAGTCCGAAATCCCCGCTGGGTCAGTCCTCGTCAACTCGCGCTGCATCATCCCGCTCGATCTCAAGCTCGATCATTTCGACCTGTTGATGTCCGACGGAGTCGCGTGCGCGGTGAGGCTCGCCAGGCCCATGCCGGTCTCTCAGTTCGCAAGCGGAGCCGTAGACATCGGGAGCATTCAGACGAGCCTCGGCGGGCGGAAGGTCAAGGCGCGTTGGATGAACGAGGTTTGGGATTATGTCGCCACCCTGGTCGATCAGTTGCTGGAGGACATCCCGCATCGGGCCAGGTTCATCGAGGCAATGGCAAAAACCGATGCGACGACGATCGGCGAGCACGGCGTATTTGTCGAGGATGGCGCCGAGATTGGTCCCAACGTGGTCCTCGACGCCAAAGCTGGACCCATTCTCGTCAGGCGGGGCGCGGTCGTGGCGCCTTTCACTCATCTTGTCGGGCCGATTTCCGTCGGACGCGATTCACAGATTCTTGGCGATCGGGTGGCGACGTCGTCCATCGGTGACAATTGCAAGGTCCACGGCGAGCTTAGCAATTCGATATTTCTTGGACACGGCAACAAGGCGCACGCAGGATTCGTCGGACACTCGTATCTCGGTCGGTGGGTGAACCTGGGAGCGCTGACAACGACCAGCAACCTCAAGAACACCTACGGCCCTGTTCAGCTGTGGACGCCGTCGGGTGTGCGCGGCACCGGTCAGCAATTTCTCGGTACCTTGTTCGGGGATCACTCGAAGACCGGCATCGGTACTATGCTCAGCACCGGCTCAGTGATCGGTGCTGGAGCCAACGTCTTCGGCTCCAACATGCCGCCCAAGGCCGTGCCTCCATTCGCGTGGGGCGACAGTGAGCCCTACGACACGTATGACGTCACTAAATTTCTGGCAGTGGCGGAACGGGTGATGTCACGGCGTCACGTCGAGCTCGGTGCAAAAACGCGCCTGCAGCTCACGGAAGCACACAAGAAGCGTTGGAGCATTTGATGAAGTTGTGGGTGTTGGGTAGTGGCAGCAGCGGAAATGCGATTCTTCTGGAAACGGCGCGGACGCGGATCCTCGTCGACGCCGGATTCTCTCCCCGCGTGCTGAAGCAGCGCCTTGGTGTCGCGGGCGTCGCACCGGAATCCATCGAGGCGGTGGTGGTAACCCACGAGCACACCGATCACGTGAAAGGCGTGGCGGCCGCCGCCCGAAAGTGGGGCTGGACCGTCGTCTCCACAGCCGGCACCCGGATGATGTGTCCGGACTGGACCGCGCTGAGGACGATCCTGACACCGCGGAAGAGCGAGGTCGTCGTCGGCGATTTTCATCTTGAGACGGTCCCCGTCGCCCACGATGCGAATGAGCCGATCGCAGTGATAGTCACGTCGATTACCGAAGGTGCGCGCGCGGGGATCGTTTATGATCTCGGACACGTGACCGAGACGATCTCGAGAGCGCTGGACAAGCTCGACGTCCTGGTGATCGAGGCGAACCACGACGAAGGGATGCTTCGGTCGGGACCCTATCCGGCATCGGTCCAGGCGAGAATTCGCGGCAAATTCGGACATCTGAACAACAATGAAGCGGCGTCGCTCGCCGGACGCAGCATTCACTCGGGTCTCAATAACATCGTCCTGGCTCACCTGAGCGAACAGAATAACACGCCGCGCACTGCGCTGGGCACGGTTGGGGAATCGCTGCGGCGCGGTCGCTTCAGGGGCCGCCTGACTGCCGCATCTCAGAACGCTGTGGTGGGACCGATCTTCGTCGGGGCGAGCTTGGCGTCCGCACAGGCCCCGCTGCAACTCGCGCTAGGCCTGTAGGGTCAGGGCTTCGGCCGCCGGTTACCGGCGATCATCGCGAACAGGAGAGCCGCGACGATCAGAATCCCGAAGAGCCAGTAGAAGTTCACTCGTCAGCGACCTTCGAGGTCGCGCTCGCCAGGGTTTTTTCTTTGCGCCCTACCTTCGCCGGGGTGGGACTGCGCTTCGTGAAAGCGGGCTCCCTTCTGCCGCACTGAATCGACGAAGCGCTCGTACTCGGTGTCGGACAGCTCGTCGGCGATGGCGGGTACGAGGCCTTTCACCAGGGTGATCCGTTCAGCCAGCGTCAGCTCGTTGATCGCCATCACCAGCTTACGCAGCCGCGGGTGATTCATCCACTCCGTTTCCTTGCTCGTTGTCATGGCCTTCTCCGATGACGCAGGCCGACCGCGGCTGACTCTTGTCGGCAAATCGCGTATAGCAGTGATCAGGAAAATGCAATGACCGCCAGTGGCTGGCTAGGCGGTCCGAGTCGCGTTCCAGTGGAACGGCATTTGTAATAATCATCTGTACGATAACCACCAACCAACGCGAGCCAACCGGCCAGATGATCATATCACGTAAGACTTTAACACTCTTCGCACTTATGACGGCGACCGTCGCTGTCGAGACAGCGTGCGCGCAGCTGGAGATCCCACGAACTGCGCCCACTGTCGGCAGGGACACTTCCGCCCAGCCCGCTGAGGCCACGGTCACAAAGGCAGTCACGGAGCCTCGCGACGAAGGGCCTTTGACCCTCCGCGCGGATCTCAGCTCTCGAATGCTGTTCGTCAAGCGCGGAGAGACCACAGTCCAGACCTACAGTGTCGCGGTTGGCCAGGACCGCTACCCCACCCCGCCCGGCACGTATACCATCAGGAAAATCGTCTGGAACCCCAGCTGGAAACCACCGCCGGGCGCTGCCTGGGCGAAGGGGAAGTCCGCCAAGGGCCCGGGTGATCCCGGGAATCCGATGAAGGTCGTGAAGATCTTCTTTCGCGAGCCCGACTACTACATTCACGGCACCGACGCGGTCGGAAGTCTCGGCGAAGCAGCGTCTCACGGGTGCCTGCGCATGGATCCGGACGAAGTGGCCGACCTCGCCAAGGTGATCATGGAGCACGGCGGTGAGCCCCACGAAGAGAACTGGTTCTGGCGGATTCTGCACTCGCGGCGCGAGGAGAAAGTCGTCTATCTCGACAATCCGATCTCTCTGACAGTTGTCGACTGATGTATCGGAGAAAAAAAGGGCCGACGGTAAGTCGGCCCTTTTTTGCATCCAATACCCACTGCTACACGGCTATCGGGCCCCGCTTCGAGGCCCGGAAACCCGCCAGCGATCCGGCACCGAGTTTAAGCAGCGACGCGAGTATGTAGGCCCGCGGCACTCCTTGGTGACCGGCCAGCGATCCGCCAACGGAAAGAGCGATGGCCGCGATCGCCACCACGACCCCGTGAGCAACGTGATGCGCCACCAGCCTTGGCATGGCAAGGTTGGCGAACACATATACGTAAATCGTTCCAGCCAGGACGCCGAGTACGGCACCGGCCTGCGCGCCGAATGCGGCGTATTCCGCGTCAGAAAGGCCTCTCCGGAACACGTAGTGGTGCAGCAACACCGCGACAACAATTGTCAGGATCGTGGCGATTTCAGCGAGCAACCCATAGCCGATCGCGCGCACCCAATGATCCCGGCGCGCGACAACCGCGGGCGCCGTCATCTACTGCTTGACGGTAAAGGGCGCACTGTACTGCCGATCGTCCCAGGTGAAAGTGATGATCCCGCCGGGACCACGCGGTGCAACACCGATGACGAACTGCTCCACCGCAGGACTGATCTGTTTGCCGGCGAGATCGACGCGCACAAAATCCTTGTCGGCGTGATAGTCGGTTCCCCACTGCCCTGTCTCACTGTTGAAAATCAGCTTGGCGCCTGTCGGTGTGGGGACCGTCCAGAGTGTGTACTTGCCGGCGGGAACGACTGTCGATCCGAAAGCCAGATCCTTGTCTGTGCTGAAGACCGTCGCCGCATTCGCGCCCGTCCGCCAAACCTGGTTCCACGGGACGATGTTTCCGAAAATCACGCGCCCGCGCTTGAGTGGCCGGCTGTAGGCAACCACGACGTTTGCTCCGCCAATCGTTTCCTTCGTGGTATCCGGCGGCGACATTTGGCCCATCGCGCCCCCATGGGCGACCTCGGTTGCCGCCCACGACTTCACGACGTTGTCGAAATCGAGATTCGGGACGCGCTGCGCCACAGTCTTCACCGTAGTCGCGCTGGCATCGATGCCGAGGATGTTGCCGCGCGAGTCCACTCGGGCGACTTCCGTCCAGCCGGGAAAGAATGTGCTGGTGAACGCCACCGAATCCGCGCCCCGTCGACGCAGGATGATCGCCGGAGTGGGTCCGGCGCCGGGAGCGATCAGCGTGTACGCTACGGTGTCCCGTCCCAGCTTCGCTGACGAAAGGAGCTGCTCGTAGATACCATAAGACGTCGGCTCGACGCCGATCATCGGTGCGACGCCTCCGCGATACGATTTCTTGCCGCTCACCGACGTATCGGGCTGCCCGTTGCGCTGGACCTCTATCACCGCGACGGTGTCGCCGAAACGCGTCACACTCTGAATCACCGGCGGTCCATTGGGATCTGCGCCCGGCCGACGCACCGCTGTCGTGAGGGACTTGATCTCGCCGTTCGAGCCGAGGTCGGCGATGTAGTGAATCGTCCGGACTCGAGGATATTTCAGCAGCAGATCTCCCTCGAGCTTGTTGGTCGACCGAGTGAAGCGCTCGACCGCTACGGTGTCGTTGCCGAGCCGGGTGACGATGTATGCAGGCGACGCCGTCTGAGCGGCCAGAGGAACGGCGGCGAGAAATGCTAACGCGAATGACGCGGTCCTGGCTGACATTGGAGTTTCCTTGCTGTTGGAGCGTGAGGGTTGCCGCGAGCCCTCTGATACTGTATCGCCGCACACGGTGTTGCAACACCTAACGGACAGCGGCTTCGATGCTCTCGGTTTCTTCAGCTTCATTCGGCTCGGCGGCGCCACTGTCCGAACCAACGGCGGTCACGTCGAGTGCGCCGATGAGGTCAGCGACGAGATCGTCACCGTCCTCGATTCCGACTGAGACTCTGAGCAGCGAGCTCGAAATTCCTGCTGTCGCCCGGGCCTCGTCATCCATCGACGCATGGGTCATCGTCGCCGGGTGTGCGATCAGGCTCTCCACCCCGCCGAGCGACTCGGCCAGAGTAAAGCACTCCAGAGAGTCGATCAATCTCTCGATTGCCGTGAGGCCGCCTCTGATCTCAAAGCTCACCATTGCTCCGAAACCGTATTGCTGAAGCGCAGCGACTGCGTGTCCCGGGTGATCACTCAGACCCGGATAATAGACCCTTTCAACCTGCTGGTGATTGGAAAGCACATCGACCACCCGCGCCGCGTTCTCGCAGTGTGCGCGAATTCTCGGGTGCAGAGTGCGTATTCCGCGCAACGTCAGAAAGCTGTCGAAAGGCGCGCCGGTAATGCCGAGGCAGTTGGCCCACCACGCCAGCTCTTCAGCCAGCGATGTATCGGCCGCCACCACCGCCCCTCCCACGACGTCACTGTGTCCATTCAGGTACTTGGTGGTCGAGTGAACCACGAGGTCGGCGCCGAACTCGATCGGCCTTTGCAAAGCAGGCGAGAGAAAAGTGTTGTCGACGCAGACCGTCGCTCCAGCATCGTGCCCAGCAGAGATGACCGACGAGAGATCGGTGATTCTGAGCAAGGGGTTGCTGGGCGTTTCGATCCAGAGCAATCGTGGGCGCTTCGCCGCCACGACGGCCGCGGCTTTCGCCTGTGTCAAATCCACGAACTCTACACCGAAATGACCGCGCGCAGCGAGGGACCGCAGAAGTCGATGAGTGCCCCCGTAACAATCGTGCGCAGACAGCACGAGATCGCCGGGACGGAGCAGCTGCAGTACGAGGGCTACGGCTGACATGCCGGTGCTGGTAACGACCGCACCCTTTCCGCCCTCGAGATCGGCGAGCGCGCTCGCCAGATAGTCACGCGTCGGATTTCCCGTGCGGGTGTAGTCGTACAAACCCTTTTTCCCAAAACCATCGAACGCAAACGTCGAGCTCAGATGAATCGGTGGGACCACCGCACCGTGATGCAGGTCTTCGGCTATTCCAGTGCGGACGGCGCACGTCGCGGGTTTGCGCGATCGCGTCGCCGGGCCTTTCGCGTTTCTGCTCATGAGATCGCCTCCGCGTTCAACTGAAGAAGCTCTGTGATGAACGGTGCGACCCGCCGCCAGTCGCCGAGGAAGGCGTCGTGACCGACTGGAGAATCCAGCTCGATCAACTGGCTCGGTCCGCTCAGTCTTCTCGCCAGCTCGCGTGACTGGGCGATCGGCACCAGCCTGTCGCTGCTGACGGCGATCACGGTGGTCGGCACGGTGATCCGCTCAGGTTGCACCGAGTGCAAATCGAGCGAGAGCGAGAGCGAGTTGTATCGGTCCGAGGTCCATGTATCGGCGAATTTTTCTCCGGTTGTCTTCAGATACCGTCCGATTCGATCTTCGGCGGACCGAGCGTCGTATTCTCCGTCGACGTTCACCCGCTCCTCGAAATACGCCGGCGTCAAATAGCTGGTGATGGCGATGCCGCGAGCAATCGAGAGCGCGTCTCGCTCCCGGCCCAGGCTTGCCCCCAACTCCACTACTCGGCGCTGGAGGTGCCGAAGCGCGGTCGACATTGGATCGCTCTCGTGGGCGGCGCTGATCGCGATCACCCTGCCGGCCCGGCGCGGAAACGCCGCGGCGAACGCGAGTGCGACCATCCCCCCGTAAGACGCGCCGACGATGGCGTGAAGCCGATCTATTTCCGCGTGATCGAGCGCAGCCGCCAGGGCACGAGCCTGGTCTTCGGTCGTCACCGGCGGCTTTTCCGGAGAGCGACTGAGGTAGTCGATGGAGATGACCCGCAGTTTGGTCGTATCGATTGCGCGGCCGTTTCCGACGACGTCTTCCCACCAACCCGCGCGCAAATCCGACGCCGACGAACCAACGTGCCTGGAGGCCGATATTCCGCCCAGTACCGCCACCACCGGGGCTCCCGCGGCGCCGTTGATCTCGTAAGGAACAAAGCTGTTCTCCAGCGGTGCATCACCAGTGACGCAGCACCGGGCGCGGAGCTCCTGCTCGACACCAATGCGCTTCGAACCGGTGGCTGCGCTGAAGAGAGTCGGGGCGGTCATGAGTCCCACCCCTCTTTCTGCGCGATTTCGTAGCGGGCAATGAGCGGCTCTGCCCCAAGCTTGTGCAGGGCATTCACCAGCCTCTGGGCGCATTCCCGGTTAGCGGGGTCGGTGACGAGCCACGCGACACCGTCGCTCACAGACGCATCGGCCGCGGTGAGACGCGCCGCGGTGGCCAGCGCCGTCAGGACGTCGGGTTGGACCCGGGCTCCAACAAGCCAGCGATGACCGCGCCAATCGGACACTGACACGAATCGCGCTGCCTCCCTACCGCGATCGTTGGGAGGCGATGTGAATCTCACCAGGTCGCTCAACAACGCGGCGGCCGTCGGCGCTCCGCCCGCTCCCGGCCCCGATACGCTGAGAGGAGAGCTCCAGCCGAGATCGACCTCGACGCGGTTCTCTTCCCGTCGGGTGCGGCCGAATGTGCTGGTGTGCGAAACGATGACCGGCTCGACGGCTGCGGTGATACGATGGCCATCGAGCTGGCTACACTCTCCCAGCAATCGTAGCCGGCCGCCGGCGCCGGCAGCCAATCGAACAAGTGTCTCGAGGCCGGGAATGAGCGAGACTCGGCGCACGTTCAGGTCGGTCGGTCTTACGCCGAAAGCAATCCAGGCGATGATCGACAGCTTGGCGGCGGCATCGCTGCCGTCCAGATCGCGAGCGCAGTCGGCTTCGGCGAGACCGCGCTCGCGCGCTTCTGATAAGGCGGCTTCGAGCGTGGAGCCGTGCTCGATCTCGGAAATGACAAAGTTCGACGTGCCATTGAGAATGCCGCGAACGGAGAGCGGAGCCGATGCGCCGACGAGATCGCGCAGTGTAGAGATTACCGGTGCGCTGCCACCAACAGCGGCGCCGAAGTCGAGGCCCGTGCGGTTCAGGGTGGCCAGCTCCTGGAGCGTCTCGGCGTGTGCGGAGATCAGCTCCTTGTTGGCGGTGATCAATTTTCGCCCGCGCGCCAGCGCGCTGATAGCAATCGTGCGCGCCGGCTCTTCTCCGCCGACGGCTTCAATCACGACATCGGCGTCGTTGGCGAGAAACGAATTCAGGTCGTTGGTGAAGAGGTGTGAATCGATCGGCAGATTCCGGTCGCGCCCAGTGTCGCGCACAAGGACCCGCGTGATCACGAACCGTACGCCGTACCGCGACGCGATCGCCGGCGCGGATTCGCTCAGAAGCCGGACGAGCCCGCCGCCGACCACGCCGCAGCCCGCGAGCGCGACGCGAATGGTCTTTTGATTGTTCCGGGTGTGCGCCGGAGTGGGAAACTGGAGCCCGCTCGGGCTCGGCGCCTTTTCGATCTGTTGCAGGGGAGTCATGAGAAATCCTCGTGAAAGACTCCGCGCATAAAGCAGAACGCCCGTGGCTGTGAGGCCGCGGGCGTTCCTCGCTTTTTAGCATTTATTTAACGTGGCTGCAATACGCGGCAAATGACCACAGGGACTTCGATTGTTTTGGGATGATATCAGACACCGGCCGCGGCGTCAAGGGAGGCTTTCGAGCAGCCCAAGGGCCGTGAGCTCCGGTCTTTACTGGCTCGACCGGGTTTTGGGGGTGGCACAATAGAAAAAAATGGGAGCTGCCACTGGCAACTCCCATTTTCTATTGAGACGCCACGATACTCGCGTCTCGTGGCTTATAGCACGAGCCGTCAGCCGTTAGCCGCCAGCCCCGAGCCGCCCCTCTAGTACATCCCGCCCATGCCGCCCGGAGGGCCGCCGGCCGCGCCAGCCGAAGCCGGCTCCTTCTTCTCGACGATCAGTGCCTCGGTCGTGAGGAGAAGACCCGAGATCGACGCCGCGTTCTGCAGCGCGGTCCGTGTGACCTTGGTCGGGTCGATGACACCCGCGGCGACCAGATCCTCGTACTGATCGGTCAGCGCGTTATAGCCGTAGTTGTTGTCCTTCGACTGGCGGATCTTCTCGACCACAATCGACCCTTCCCCACCCGCGTTCTGCACGATTATGCGCATCGGCTCCTCAATCGAGCGACGGATGATGTCGACACCGATCTGCTCGTCGCTTTCCGCGAGCTTGAGAGTCTTGAGCGCCTTCTGCGCGCGAATGAGCGCGACACCGCCGCCGGGAACGATTCCCTCTTCAACCGCAGCACGAGTCGCGTGAAGTGCGTCTTCGACTCTCGCCTTCTTCTCCTTCATCTCGCTCTCGGTGGGTGCACCGACGTTGATAACCGCCACACCACCCGCAAGCTTGGCCAGACGCTCCTGGAGCTTCTCGCGATCGTAGTCGGAAGTCGTCTTCTCGACGGCCGCTTTGATCTCTTTGATACGGCCCTTGATCTTCTCCTCGTCGCCCTGACCATCGATGAGCGTAGTGGTTTCCTTGTCGACGACGATCCGTTTGGCACGGCCGAGGTCGGTTACCACTGCGTTCTCGAGCTTGAGTCCGAGCTCTTCGGAGATTACCTGGCCGCCCGTGAGAACACCAATGTCCTCGAGCATTGCCTTGCGGCGGTCACCGAAACCCGGGGCCTTCACCGCCGCGACGCGAAGAGTGCCACGGAGCTTGTTGACGACCAGAGTCGCCAGCGCTTCACCCTCGATGTCCTCGGCGATGATCAGCAATGGCTTGCCCAGCTGCGCAACCTTTTCGAGGATCGGGAGCAGATCCTTCATCGAGGAGATCTTCTTGTCGTGAATGAGAATCAGAGGATCCTCGAGGACCGCTTCCATCTTCTCGGGGTCGGTGACGAAGTACGGCGACAGGTATCCGCGGTCGAACTGCATTCCTTCCACGGTCTCCAGCGTCGTCTCGAGGCCCTTGGCCTCTTCGACGGTGATGACGCCGTCCTTACCGACTTTCTCCATCGCCTCGGCGATCAGGTCACCGATCTCCTTGTCGTTGTTGGCGGAGATGGAGCCGACCTGGGCGATCTCTTTCCTGCCCTTAGTGGGAAGACTCATCTTCTTGAGCTCTTCGACGACGGCTGCGACTGCCGTGTCGATACCGCGCTTCAGCGCCATAGGATTGACACCGGCGGTGACGTTCTTGAGGCCTTCGCGGAAAATGGCCTGGGCGAGAATGGTCGCTGTCGTTGTTCCATCGCCAGCGAGCTCGCTAGTCTTGGTGGCGACTTCCTTGACCATCTGGGCGCCCATGTTCTCGAGCGGATCCGAGAGCTCGATCTCCTTGGCGACTGTGACGCCGTCTTTGGTAACGGTCGGGGCACCGAACTTCTTGTCGATGACGACGTTGCGTCCCTTCGGACCGAGCGTGACTTTCACGGCTTCGGCGAGCTGGTCGACACCGCGCTTGAGAGCGGCGCGCGCGTCGGTGTTAAAGTGTAGTTCCTTGGCTGCCATATGTTCGCTCTTTAGGTAATGGTTAGTTCACGACCGCGAGCACATCGGACTCGCGAAGGATCAGATACTGCTGGGTGTCGATGGTGACTTCGGTGCCGCTGTACTTTCCGTAGAGCACCTTGTCGCCGACCTTGAGCTCCATCGGGACGCGGACGTCCTTCTCGTAGCGGCCGGGACCGACGGCGATGATCTCACCCTGCTGCGGCTTTTCCTTGGCGGTGTCGGGGATGAAGAGTCCGCCGCGCATCTGCTCCGTGTCCTCGAGCGCCTTGACGACGACGCGATCGGCCAGGGGAGCGACTTTGGTGCTGGATTGGGTTTTTGTGGCCATAGTTAGCTGCCCTTCTGGTGGATTAAGTGGCTGTTATGGGGGCTCTGCTGTTAGCACTCAACAGTGGTGAGTGCTAACCACACAACTTAACGGTCCTTTGCCCCAGGAGTCAACCCGGAATCACTCGGCTGTAACCGATCTGTGACCGGTCAGCGACTTAGTAGCTCGTAACCCAGGCGGATGCCTTTGAGGGTGAGGAAAGAATCGACCAGCTCGAGCTCCGCCGAATGGGGCCGGATGGTCTCGGCCATTCCTCCGGTCGCGATAACCAGCGGGACCGTTTTCCCCGGCCACTCCTTTTTGATTCGGCGAACGATGCCATCGATCGAGTCCACCGCGCCAAAAAGGACGCCCGCCCGGATGCACTCGTCCGTCCGGCGGGCAATCACTCGCCGGGGAGGCACGATGTCGGTTGCGGGCAGCTGCGCCGTGCGGCGGAACAACGTGTCGGCTGAGATCATGATGCCGGGCTGAATGACCCCGCCGAGGAAAGTGCCGTCGGCAGTGATGCAATCGTAGGTCGTCGCCGTTCCCATATCGACGACGATCGCATCGCGCTTGTGGATCCGGCTCGCCGCAAGAGTATTTGCCACCCTGTCGGCCCCGACCGTGAATGGCTCTTCGACATCGAGCTTGATCGGCAGTTTTGCTCGCGCGTCGACCATGATCGGCTTGGCGCCGAAGCACATCTCGCAAGCCTCGGCCAGCATCGGCGTAATGGCTGGCACCACCGAGCAAATGGCCGATCCCTCGGCTCCCCCCGGCGTGGCGATATCTCCGACAATGGAACGAATCAGCAGCGCCAGTTCGTCAGCGGTGCGCGGGGCCGCCGTGGTGAGTCTCCAATGCGAAATGAGATCTTCGCCATCGAAAACGCCAATGGTAATCTCGGAATTCCCCACGTCGAACACCACGATCATGGAAGGTCCTCCAGGACCAGCGATCCGGATCGAAATGGAGTCACCGAGTCGGCCATCGCCACCAGCAGCTCGCCCGACTCCGAGATTCCCGCCACTGTGCCGAGCGCCGGCTGGACGCAGATCTTGCCCCGCGCGAGATCACGCGCGTTGAATTCGTCCATCTCTTCGGGGCGAAGTGGTCCTCGCGCCTGCGCCGCTGCCCGAATCCCCGGAATGAGCTCGCCGAGGACGTCGAGTCTGTTCGTGCCTGGCTCGAGACCGGCTGCAAATTCAACGCTCTCTGGCGGCCGAACGTTCACTCCCAACCCGATCGCAATCCATTCAACAGCGGACTCCCGCCAACGCGCCTCGACGAGTATACCGGCCAGTTTTCCCTCGTCCACATAAAGGTCATTCGGCCATTTGAGCCTAATCGGCTCGGCCGCGAAACGATCAAGAGCTTCGGCGGCGACCAATCCCACTCGCAGTGAAAGCACTCCGAGTCCGGAGGTATCGGCGGGACGCTCGATCAGCGTGAGCCACAGCCCCGCGCCAGGCGAGGACTGCCAGAGCTTTCCTTCCCTGCCTCGGCCGGCGGATTGTTCGTTCGCAATGATCAGCGTTCCCGAGGGAGCTCCCTGGCTTGCCAGTCGATGCGCGACATCAAGAGTGGAAGTGGTGGCTTCCAGCAGCTCGACACGCGGGAGGTCGAGAGCGCGCTCGAGTTGTTCGTGCGTCGCTCCGTCGAACCGGACTTCGCTAGCCGCGGGCGTAGATCACCGCCAGCACACCTATTCCGAAAACGACGCGGTAGAACGCAAAGATTCCGTAGCTGTGGCGACTGACGTAACGCATCAGAATCGAGATGGCCAGCCAGCCACTGATCGCTGACGCGACGACGCCGGACATCAGCTCGTTGGTGAGCCCGCCCTCGTGCAGCGCCTTTGGACCCTCGAGGATCACCGCAGCTGCGATGATCGGCATGCTCATCAGAAAACTGAATTCAGCGGCGCTTTCGCGATCGAAGCGGAGGCCGCGCGCGGCGGTGATTGTCGAGCCTGAGCGGGACACACCAGGAATCAGCGCGATGACCTGGGACAGCCCGATCAGCAACGCGTCCACCCACCGCATCTCGCCGAGGATACGCCTTTGATCCACTGCCTTGTCGACCAGCCAGAGAATGATACCCATCACGATGAGCGCGATCGCAATTATCTGCGGGCTGCGAAACGCAGTTTCAGCCTGCTTTTGCAGGAGAAGCCCTCCGATTGCGCCTGGAATCGTGGCGATAATCAGATAGACGACGCGACGCTTTTCGGGCGTCTCGACCCTTCCCGTCGTCAGAATGGCAAACGCCGCCTTGATCAGCTGCAGCCATTCCATCCGGAAATACCAGAGCACGGCGAGCAGCGTACCGAAATGCAGAGCGACATCGAATGACAGACCCGGGTCTTCCCACCCCAGGAGCCACGGTACGAGAGTCAGGTGAGCGGAGCTGCTGACTGGCAGAAACTCCGTCAGTCCCTGAATGACGCCGAGAGCGATCGCCTGAAATGGGGTCATGATTACGTGGCTTGGAGTGAGTTGCGGTAAAGAAGCTCGTATTTGCTGACGATTGCATCCTCAGCGAACCGCTCGCGCGCATCAGTGCCGGCGAGCTTGCTCATTTCCGTCCAGCGCTTTTTATCCGTGAGAATGTTGAGGGCAGCCGCTGCCATGCCAGGGACATCTCCGATCCCGCAGAGAAATCCCGTTTCTCCCTCGCGCACGACTTCGGGAAGGCCACCCGCGTTGGTCCCGACGACCGGCACGCCGGAAGCCAGCGCTTCCAGCGCGCTCAGTCCGAAGGACTCGTTTTGGCTGGGCAAGAGAAAAAGATCCGCCGCGGCGAGCAATGGCGCTATCTGGTCGAGCTTTCCCAGGAACGAGACCGAGCTCTCGACGCCGAGCAGGCGTGCTTCTTCTTCGGCGGCCGGCCGGTCGGGCCCGTCACCGACCATTACCAGGACGCTGGGGTGCTCGCGATTCACCTCGGCGTAGATCCGGATGACATCACGAACCCGTTTTACGGTACGAAAGTTCGAGACGTGCATCAGGATCGATTTCGATTTGCCGAATTCCTGCTTCAGGAGTGGTGGATATTTCTCGCGATTGTAGAGGTCGGGATCGATGAAGTTGTGAATCACATCGATCTCCGGCCCCTCGCAGCCGAAGGCGCGGCAGGTCTCTTCCTTCAGGTATTGGGAGACGGCCGTGATCCTGTCAGACTTCTCTATGGAAAACTTGGTAATCGGATAGAACGAGGGGTCCTGGCCGACGATGGTGATGTCCGTGCCGTGCAGCGTCGTGATTAACTGAACATCTCTGCCCGACTCGCGCAGCATCTCCCGCGCGATCCACGCGCTGGTCGCGTGTGGAATCGCGTAATGACAGTGCAGCAGCTCCAGTCCGTGCGACTGCACCACCTCGTGCATGCGCACCGCCAATGCGAGGTCGTATGGCGGAAACTCGAACAGCGGATACCTGCCGACGTCGACCTCGTGAAAAAATATGCGAGGAAGGAATGACGGCAGGCGAAACGGCTGGCGATAAGTGATGAAATGGACTTCGTGTCCGCGTTCCGCCAAAGCGATACCCAGCTCGGTGGCGACGGCGCCGGACCCGCCGTACGTCGGATAACAAGTAATGCCTATCTTCACTCAGCTCTCTCCCACCACTCTCGGACTACGGCACGGGCTTGAGAGTCTTCAGGATTTACGGGTGTGACTGCCGCTGCCGGCAGTTGATGTCTGAACCACGTACGCTGTCGCTTCGCGTACTGTCGCGTCTCAATTATGACCCGCTGTCTGGCTGATGACAAATCGCATCCGCCTTCTACGTAGTCGCGGACTGCCACGTAACCGCTCGCCTTCCAGGCGGGCGCATCAGCGGGAACTCTGTCGATTAGCTCCCGAACTTCCTCTGCCCAGCCACCTTTCAGCATTGCGTCGACGCGTTCCTCGATTCGTCGAGCAAGGCCTGGACCTGGATCGACTACGAGATATGAGGGCTGCGGATCACTCTTCACCGGTACGGATCTGCGGTGCTCGGCGTGCAGATCACTGATTCGCACCCCGGCCAGGACGACTGTCTCTATCGCGCGGGTGAGCTGAGCCCGACCGAGGTGCGCGCGCGCTGGATCGAGCTGACCGCACCAACGTCGAAGATCGTCGAGAGGTCTGCCTTCGAGCTCCTGTTCGAGCTGTGCTCGACGGATGGAGTCGATCTCGGGCGCATCGAAAAGCGGCTCGACGAGCGCCTTGACGTAGAGGCCCGTACCCCCGACGACCATTGCCGGTTTGTCGATCTCCGCTGCGCACTCCATCCAGACTTCCGTGTCGCCGGCCCAGCGCGCCGCGGAATAGCGCTCGGTCGGCTCAATGACGTCCACTCCGTAGTGGGTCGCCTGCTCGCACTCCCGTCGCGTCGGTTTCGCGGTGCCGATGTCGAAATAACAGTAGACCTGGCGCGAATCGGCGCTCACGATCGCGGCGTTGTGTTCCGCCGCCAGCTCGAGGGCGATTCCGGATTTTCCCGCGGCGGTGGGCCCGCAGATGATTCTCAGCCTATCGGCGGCCAAAGCGGCGCTCGACTTCATCCCAGGTCAAGTGAACGATCGTCGACCGGCCGTGAACGTCGTGAGCCGGCAATGTGGTGTCGCGCAATGCGGCGAACAGCGAGCGCATCTCACCCTGGGACAGATCTTCGCCGGCCTTGATGGCGGCTTTGCACGCAACGGTCGCCGCCAGCCTCTCGTGTCTGGCGGCAGCGCCGGCCACGCGGTCTCCGGTTAGCGAATCGAGCGTCTCCCGCAGACAACGCTCGGCATCGAACCGTGAGTGCGGCATCGGCACCGTGTTGACGATGAGCGTGTGTCCGCCGAAGCCCTCGACCTCGAAGCCGAGGCGCTCGAGATAGTCGCGGTTGGCATCAAACGCCTCGCCCTCCGCCGGCCCCAGGTGCAGCGTCAGCGGGAGAAGCAGTCGCTGCGCCGGTGCCGCGCCACTCTCCAGAGTCCGCATGAACTGCTCGTACAGGACGCGCTCGTGCGCCGAATGTTGATCGATTAGAACGAGTCCGTCTTCATGCTCGAACCCAATGTAGGTTCGACGCAGCTGAAAGAGCGGTGGAATGACCTGCTCCGTGACGTTACCCACATCCGCCGAAACACCGGCGGCCGATTGAGCGGGTCCACTCCGGCCGGATCCGTCGCCGGTCGCGAACAGCGGCGATTCGTCGGAGCGCGGACGCAATACTTCGGAGTCGACCGTCAACGGCCCGGTGTTTCGGAGACTGAAACTCGATCCCCTGAATCCAAGCGACGCGGCGCTGTCAAATGTGCCAAGCGCTCTTCTCACCGCGGTCTCCACGGCGCGCTCGACTGGCCAGCGATCACGGAAGCGAACTTCGGCTTTGGCCGGATGCACGTTGACGTCGACCATCTCCGCCGGCAGTGTCACATTCAGGAAGAAAGACGGCCGAACTCCAGCGACAATCGTCGAGCGATAGGCCGCTTCGACGGCGCGCGAGATCCCTCCGTCACGAACGGCGCGGCCATTGACGGACAAAAAAATGCGACGCGTCGAAGTACCTACGTCCCCCGGCCGCTGCACCAACCCGCTGGTATGAATGGCGCCGGTGACATCATCGACGTCCAGCAGATCCTCGGCGTAACGTCCGCCCCATATCGTGCCAAGTCGGGAGCGGACGCTCGTCACCGGGGGAAGCGTCAACGCATTCTTGCCGTCGTGGGAGACGTGGATGCGGACGGCCGGCTGCGTCAGCGCCAGAGCGGTGAGCGATTCCACCGTGCTCCGCCACTCCGATCGCGCGCTGCGCAGGAACTTGAGACGCGCCGGAATGTTGTAGAAAAGCTGTCCGACGCTGACGGTCGTGCCGCGCCGTCGTGCAATTCGCTCGGACCCCGAGATCCTGCCGCCGGTGACGAGCGTCGATGTACCCTCCCCGTCGGCGGCTGCCGTGGCGATCTCGAAGTTGGAAACCGAAGCTATAGCGGGGAGCGCCTCGCCCCGGAAACCAAAAGTCGATACACCAACCAGATCAGCCGCCTGTCGGATTTTCGACGTTCCATGTCGCGCCAGCGCCAGGGGAACATCTTCCGCCGACATGCCGGAGCCATCGTCGCTGACGCGGATCAACTTGCGACCCCCGTCCTCGAGTGTGACTTCGATACTCGTCGCACCGGCATCAATCGCGTTTTCGACGAGCTCCTTGACGACCGAAGAAGGGCGCTCGACGACCTCGCCTGCGGCGATTTGATCTGCTACGGCGGCTGGAAGAATCGAGATCACCGGCATGGCGATACCCAAGCTACCAATCCTTGCCCCTCGGCGGAGTGGGGACGTTTTTCTTCTGTCGCTTTCCCTGAACGTCGGTCTCCTTGTCCTCGGCCGCGTTGAGGACGGCCTCCGCCTGCTGCGGAGTCATGCCGGGCACCGGCTTGGGTGCGGTCGCCTGATTGGGACTCTGCGCCGGCGCTGGTGTCGGGGTTTTACTCTGGCCTCCACCACCACCGCCGCCCCCACCAGCACCACCACCGCCTCCCCCACCTCCTTTCTTCTTCTTTCGCAGTGCGAGCTCGTAGTTCCAGCGAGCATCCGAATCCGCCACCGCCACCTCGAGGATCTGCTTGTTGCGATAGAGCGCGCTGTCCAGTGGCGCGTCGGCTGAATCCTTGGCCCTGAGTCCCTGCACCAGGTAGTCCAGCCCAAGGTTGAAGCGGGAGTGGTGGCGTACCTCGGCGTCCTTTGAATCCACGGCTTTGGTGAGCGGCGCCACCGCCTGCCTGAGCGAATCACGAACCAGCAGCTCGGTGCCGGTGTTGTAGAGCGCGATGGCCGGCTTGTCGCGCGGCTCTCGTCTGCAGGATGTCGTCGTCAACAGCAGCATTGTCGCGGTAGTAGCGGCCGCAGCGACTGCCCGTCTGCGGCGCCGCTTCGTCTGCAGGAATGTGTCGAGCCCAAGAAAAATCAGCGCGGCCAGCACGAACCACTGGAACTGTATACCGAGGTTTTCTCCTGAGACGACGGAACGAGGATTGGCGCGCAGACTGTTGAGGGCTGCCCGGATTTTCCCCGCCTTATCGGGCGTGCGCGCGTCGACGAACACGCCTTTGGACTCATCCGCGATCGCCTTTAATAGAGCGGGATCGTAGTGGGTCACGACGACATTTCCGTTCTCATCTTTTTTCTGCGTAACGACCCGGTTCTCGATTATTGGAATCGTCGACCCTTCTGGAGTGCCGAAGCCGACGGTGATGATGGTGAAACCAAGCTGGTGCGCGCGTCGCGCCTCGGACAGCACCTCGTCGGGGTTGTCGAACCCTTCGCCATCGCTCATCAGGATGATCGCCTTATCGCCCAGAGCCTTGTTGAGGGCCAGAAGATTAGTCGCCTGGCGTAGCGCCGACGCCAGAGAGCTTCCTCCCTGCCCAACGATCGACGGATCGAGATTCTGCAAAAATAAATCGAGGGCGCTGTTGTCAACCGTGAGCGGCGTCAGGATATAGCTGCGCCCGGCGAAGGCGAGAAGGCCGAAGCGATCGCCCGGGGAGAGGTCGCGCAGCCTGTCGATTTCCTGTTTCATCGCCTGGAGTCTGCTCGGTTTCTCGTCTGTGGCGAGCATGGAGAGTGAAGCATCGAGCGCAAGGACTATATCGACACCCTGTTGCTTGACCACCGTCTGCTCGACGCCCCAGCGCGGACCGGCGATGGCGAGTCCGAGCAGGAGCGTCGCCAAACCAGTCCGCACGATCGCGGACGATGTTCGTTGCTGCGTAACAGACGGCGCCAGTCGCGCCACCATTGACGGTGTTCCAAGGCGCGCCAGTCGCTCGCGCCGAGCGCGCAGGCCGCGGCGAACCAGCCAGGCCGCGGCAACGGGCAAGACGATCGCGAGCGTTAGCGCCCACGGCCACTGCACGTATCGCAGGTATTCCGTGAAGATCATGGGAGTGGCGCCTTCCAGGCGACGATAAAGAGCTCGGCGAGCAGCGCCAGCAAGCCGATGGCCAGCGGCCACCTGAACAGCTCTCTGTATCGCACGACGGTTGTCGAGTGTACCGGCGCACGCTCCATCTGATCAATGTAAGAATAGATGTTCTGGAGGGCCGCCGCGTCGCGGGCGCGGAAGTATCTCCCGCCCGTCATGCGGGCGATGTTGCTCAGCAAGACTTCGTCGATCTCGACCGGCTGGTACTCGTAGCGCAGGCCGCCGGCGGCATTCCGCCCGACCGGAACCGGTGCCATGCCGGCACTGCCGACTCCGATGCCGTAGATCTTTATCCCGTACGCCTCGGCAGCCTTGGCGGCAACCAGCGGCTCGACCGTGCCGCGATTATTGACGCCGTCGGTAAGGAGGATGAGCACCCGTGACTTTCCGGGTGCGTCGCGAAGACGATTGGCAGCCGTCGCGATGGCCGTTCCGATGGCGGTTCCGTCTTCAAGCTGGCCTGCCTGAAGGTTGGAGACCGCCTGCATCACTACCGGGTAGTCGGTGGTAAGCGGTACCTGCGTCAGCGCTTCGCCGGCGAATGCCACGACACCTATCCGGTCAGACGTGCGACGTGCGATAAACTGTTTGACTTTGTCCTTGGCGACTTCGATTCGGTTATTGGGACGGAAATCGAGGGCAAGCATCGAGCTCGAGAGGTCGATGACGAGGACAATGTTGATTCCCTCGCTGGTCTGAGTTTCGGTGTGCGCGCCGGAGCGCGGACGCGCCAGGGCCACTATGAGCGAGGCGAGGGCGAGATTTCGCAGCGTGAAGATCGCCGGTGGCACCCAGCTGCCAACGCGAGGACCGGCTGCGAGAACCGATGTTCTGGAAAACACGATGGCGTCTCGCCGGCGATACCGCCTCCACAGCCACCAGGCGGGCAACAGCAGCAAAAGCCACAGTGCTTCCGGCGTGTAAAACTCAAAGAGTCCGAACACGTTCATGCCGCGCGGCCCTTCGCTGCGGCAATCCGCTTGGCCACTTCGGATTCAGGATTCACGCGAGCTTCGACGTGATCGACGATTGCCTTCAACACTGTGCCGGCCCTTTTGGCGTCCTCTTCACCGACTTCGCCGCGCGCAAATTTCACCAGATCCGCGCGATCGAGAAGACCCGGAAGCTCGCTTTCCACGCCGTCGCGGGGCTGCATCGTTCTCAAAAGCTCGCCAGAGGTGTTCGACCTCCGAACTCCCTTCACCCGGGCCGCGAGGTACTCGCGCGTCACGTCCACCATCGACGCGACGTATTCCTCCGGCTCCCCGGTTTCGATCAGGCGACGCGTCTCGATTCTCGCGAACTCCTGCTGCGCTCTCACATAGGGGTCGATCGGGGGCTTTGGCCGATTGCGGTATCGTCTCCAGACCCACCAGCCGAGGATTAGCGCCGCCACTGCGGCGGCTATCGCCAGCCAGCGCAACCAGTTGAAAACCGGGAGCACAATGATTGGGCGAGCCGGTTTCGGCACACGCAGGGACGTGTCCGCCGGCAGGACGGACTTCACGAAGACCGACGCCCCGGCGAGGGATGGTCGTCGCTCCTGTCCCCCGTAAGTGACTCGCACATCCGGGAATCGGAGCGATTGCGTGCCGATGTCCCACGCCGTCAGGTGATACAGCGCAAGGGCCGTGTCTCCGAGCATGGTGACGACCTTCTCGCCGCTTAGCTCGACCGGATGCACGCCGTTCGCGGAAGCCGTATCCGGTCCGGCGGGAAACTCGAAGCGCACGCCTTTTGGCGCGAGAACCTTGATGAACAGGGAGAACGGCTGCCCGATCAGGACAGTGTCGGGGCTGACACGAAACCCCATCTGCACCGGCAGGTCCTGCTGCGCCGTCGCGGGAATCTGCGGCGCAACAGCCTGCAGCAGGAAGAGAAAAAGACCGAGGAAGCTCACCGCCGCCGCCGCGTTTCGCGGGTGCGGAAGAATCGGAGCAACGGCTCGACGACTCCTCCTTCGGTACGAACAGCAACTTCATCGATTGCCAGGCGCCGCAGCAAATGCTTCCGCTCTTCGCGCTCCGCCAGGACCCGGTCCGAGTAGGTAGTGCGGACGATTGGGCTACTGGTGTCCACTTCGAACGTTTCACCACTTTCCGGATCGACGAGCCGCGCGATTCCGATGTTGGGGAGATCCCGCTCACTCGGATCTTCGACCGTTACCGCCACGACATCATGTCGCTGCGCCAACAGCTTCAGCGGGTGCGAGATGTCGTCTTCCAGAAAATCGGAGACGATGAACACGATGGCGTGCTCGTTGAGCATCCGCGCGACGTAGTCGATGGCGCGCACCATGTCGGTGCCCGTGCCCACCGGCTCGAAAGCCAGCAGATCGCGAATGATCCTCAGGACGTGCCGGCGTCCTTTTCGCGGCGGAATCACGTGCTCGATCCGATCGGTGAACAGAAGCACGCCGACCCGATCATTGTTGCGGATTGCCGACATCGCCAGTACTGCCGCCAGCTCACTCGCCAGCTCACTTTTGAACCGCTTTACCGTCCCGAATCGCTCGGATCCAGAGAGGTCGACGACCAGCATCACGGTGAGCTCGCGCTCCTCGATGTAACGCTTCACGAATGGACGGCGCATCCGCGCCGTAACGTTCCAGTCGATCGAGCGCACTTCGTCGCCCGGCTGGTATTCCCGGACTTCAGAGAATTCCATCCCCTGCCCTTTGAACACCGACCGGTATTCGCCGGTGAAAACGGAGTTGACCAATCCGCGCGTGCGAAGCTCGATCAGCTTTACCTGCCGGAGTATCTCCGGCGGCACGCCCATCGGTTTCTCAGGCGTTCGTTTCGGCGGCTCCTTGCGGCGACGACGACGAAAAAGTCCGATCACGGAACCGGGACGGCCTCCAGAATCCGCGCCACGATCTCGTCGCTGGTAACCTCCTCCGCCTCGGCCTCGTAGGTGCGGAGGACGCGATGCCGCAGTACGTCGGGTGCGATCGCCTTCACGTCATCCGGAGTAACGAATGAGCGTCCACGCAGGAAAGCGTGTGCGCGCGATCCCTGGGCAAGCGCCAGCGTGGCCCGCGGGCTGGCTCCGAATTCGATCAGCGGTTTCAGCTCGGCCAGCCCCGCCTGCTCGGGATTGCGCGTGGAATGAACGATGTCGACGATGTAGTCCACCACCCGCTCATCGATGTAGAGCTCGGCGATGTGGCGGCGCGTCTCCATAATCTGTCCCGGTGTCGCCACCTGATCGACCGGAATCGGCTCGCCGCTCGCCATTCGCCGCAGGACTTCCTTTTCCTCGTCGCGAGATGGGTACCCGACGTGCAGCTTGAGCATGAAGCGGTCGACCTGCGCTTCCGGTAACGGATACGTGCCTTCCTGCTCGATCGGGTTCTGGGTCGCCAGAACCAGGAACGGCTCCTCGAGAATGTGGGTGATGCCGCCGATCGTCACCTGCTTTTCCTGCATCGCCTCGAGGAGCGCCGCCTGCACCTTCGCCGGCGCTCTGTTGATTTCGTCCGCCAGAATGATGTTGGCGAAGATCGGCCCTTTCTTGACGGAAAATCGTCCGTTCGACTGATCGTAGATCTGGGTTCCGACCACATCGGCCGGGAGCAGATCCGGCGTGAACTGAATGCGGCTGAACGATGTGTTGATCGTCTCGGCCAGGGTTCGAACCGTGAGAGTCTTCGCGAGTCCCGGCACTCCCTCCAGCAGGACGTGGCCGCCGGTGAGCAGACTTATCAGCAGCCGTTCGACCATGTACTCCTGGCCGACAATCCGCCGGCCTACCTGATGAACGACTTCCTGTACGATCGATGCATCAGCGGCTGTAACGGTTTGTACGCTCACGTCTCGTTCCTCTCGTTGTGTTCTTTCCAGTGCCGCCGCTCTTCGTGAGCGCGGTGATGATTTCCTTTTCCCGTGCCGTCAATTGCCGAGTCTTGCCCGTCGGCAACTGCCCGAGTTTCACGGGCCCGAACTTGATCCGCACCAGACGATCCACCTGAAGGTCCAGCGCCTCGCACAGCCTCCTTACCTCTCTTGTCCTTCCCTCCGCGATAGTGATCTGAAGCTCCCAGGTGCCGCGTCCAACGCGCCGCGCGAGAAATTGCCTCGGCAACACCACGCCGTCCTCCAGCTCTACACCCTTCATCGCGGCTCGTGCCGCCGCGGCGCCATCGCCGCGCACGGTCGCCAGGTACGAGCGTTCTACTTCGCCGCTGGGATGAGTCAATTTGTGCGCCGCTTCACCGTCATTGGTCAGGAGAAGCACGCCTTCCGTCATGTAATCGAGCCGGCCGACGTAGGTCATACCGGGGCTGTCTTCGATGATGTCGAACACGGTCTTACGTCCGCCTGGGTCGGACCGGGTGGTGAGAACGCCTGTCGGTTTGTTGAGCACCAGCCACCGCGCCTCTGATGAAGGAGCGGAGACAGGCTTTCCGTCGACTAGAATCTCGTCGCGCGCCGGATCGACACTCTGACCAATCACGGCGACGCGTCCATTGATTCGCACCCGGCCCGACGCCACGAGCTCGTCGGCGGCACGGCGAGAAGCGACTCCGGCGCGCGCGATCGCGCGCTGAATCCGCATTGTCTCGGGCATCAGTCTGCCCGGGGGGGCGCCTCGCCGTTGCCTTTGGCCGGTACAGCTGCTCCAGTGGGTGTGGCGTGACGCGGAGCGCGCAGTGCAATCGCCAGCTCGTCGGCGCGCGGCAGCTCCTCGAGATGTCGCAGCGCAAACTGCTCGAGAAATGATCCGGTCGTCCCGTAAAGCAGCGGACGGCCGAGGCCCTCTCCGCGACCGACAACGTCGATCAGCCCGCGCTCGTGCAGCGACTTGAGAATGGCACCGGCGCCGACGCCGCGGATCTCCTCGATTTCCGCACGGCCGATCGGCTGCCGATAAGCGATGATCGCCAGCGTCTCCAGCGCCGCGGCGGAAAGCCGCTGCGGCCTCGCCGCGAGCTGGACACGCTCGATGGCTTCGGTGTACTCAGGGCGGGTAAGGATCTGCCAGCCGCCGGCCACTTCCACCAGCTCGACACCGTGTTCCCCTTCGTCGTAATGAAGGCGCAGCTCTTCGAGCGCCGCTTCGAGGGTATTCTCACCGTCCTCGGCGTGCGCGGCCATCAGGCGCAACGCATCGGCGGGAACGGGAATGGCGCTCGCAAAGAGCGCGGCTTCAAGCAGCTTCGCTAGAGGAGTCACGGGTAATTTCGAAGGCGGCAAAGGCGCGCGGCTGCGCCAACCTGAGCTCGCCGCGCTTGGCCAGCTCGAGGAGAGCCAGCAGCAGTGACAGCACCTCCCAGGGCTCCGCCTTGCGCGGCAGGATGTCCTTCCACTGGGCGTGGGCGCGGATGGCGAGCAGCGCTCTGACGATTCCAATCGCTCCATCCACGTCCAGCGCGCGCGGCACGACGTCGTGGACATGCGGCTTGCGCGCGAGGCGCAGCACGCGATCAACCGCCGAGAGCAGCTCGGGCAGCGAGATGGTCAAAGGACCGGCAACCGGCAGCTGGACGGCCGACTGTGTGTATGCCCTGGCAAAACGAGACCGCCGTTCCTCGCTCCGTTTCTCGAGGACGTCCACAACCTCTCTCACCTGCTGGTACTCGAGCAGCCGCCGCACCAGCTCGGCGCGCGGGTCTTCCCACACATCTTCGCCTTCGCGTCGCGGCAGCAGCATCTGGGCTTTGATGCGCACCAATCTCGCCGCCATCTCCAGATAATCGGCGGCTTCGTCGAGCTTGAGCGAGGAGATCCTCGCCAGGAACTGCTCGGCGATGCGCGCGATTGGAATGTCGTAGATGTCGATCTGCTCATCGCGGATCAGCGTGAGCAGGAGATCGAGGGGACCCGAGTACTCGGCGAGCTCGACGACGAAGACCTCCGACGCCGCCGGATCGGCGACGGCAACTGAGCTCGAGCGCATCGTCACATCGTCCATGGACTGGGCAGGATAAAGGGGAAAACAGCCCGTGTAGCGAGTCTACTCAGCAGGAAAACTGGCGCGAACCAGAAATTCAGTACCGGCGATCCGAAGCCAATCAACAGGAAAAGTATAAGCAATCCGCGTGCGCCGAGACGCTGGTAATTGAGCGCCCAGGCCGGCGGGAGGATGTACTTGAACACGTGCGAGCCGTCGAGCGGCGGAATCGGGATCAGATTGAAGGCGGCCAGCGCGAGGTTGATCAGCACTCCGTAAAGGAGCATCGCCTGAAGAATCGCCCCGGTATTCGACAGCGCCGGCACCATTCTCCCAATGAGGCCGACCAGGATGATGAGGGGGATGCAGCAGATCGCGATCACGAAATTCGTCGCCACTCCCGCCAGCGAGACGATGATGTCGCCTCTCTTGAAGTTCCTGTAATTCCGGGGAACGACGGGAACCGGCTTGGCGCCACCGAACGCGATCCCCGCCGTGAAGTAGGTAATCAGCGGCAGCAGGATCGTCATGAACGGATCGATATGCGGCAAGGGATTCCAGGTCAGTCTGCCCAGAGAGTATGCGGTACTGTCTCCCTGTTTGAGCGCCGCGTAGCCATGCGCATACTCGTGCGCAACCATCGAGAACAGCAACACAGGCGCGACGAGGAGGAACTGTTGAACCGATTTATCCAATTTGGCGGGGCTGAAGTGGTCGATCTGCGGTGGAAGTTAGCACGTCCGAGCAGGTTCGGCAGCTTGACGTGAGCCTCTTTTCTGGGCAAGTTTCACGGCTACACACCAGCAAAAAACACCGGGAGAATTCAGTTAGTGCCAAATCTTGCTTCAGCCAAAAAGAACATGCGGAAATCACGCGCCGCTGCGATCCGCAACCGCGCCCAGAAGTCCGCGCTCCGCACCGCGCTCAAGCGCGCCCCCGGGGGCAGCGCTGAAGACAGGCTGACCGCGGTCAAGCTGCTCGACCGCGCATCCCGCAAAGGGCTAATTCACAAGAACGCCGCGGCTCGTCACAAGAGCCGTATCGCCAGGAAAGCGGCAAAGTAAATCCGCTGGAAAAAAGAAAGGGCGCCAAGGGCGCCCTTTCTTACATCGTGGCCAACTCTCCGCCACATCGCTCGCAATACCACTCGGTCGGGTAGTTGGCCGCGCCACACTCGGGACACTTGAGGGTCTTGTGTTGCTCCGACCGTGGATCCTGGGATCCTCCGCTCCTGGGCACTGAGGGCGGGGTTGCGACGGCCGTTGTCGAAGGTGGTGACGCGGTTCCCGTTCCCGGTCTCAAAACCGGGAACTCATCGAAGGGAGTTCGATTCGCCGGGCTCGACGCGCTCGGTGTCGGCGCCCGCGAAACGACGGGCTGCTCGATACGGCTCGGTGGATTCAGTGTCGGCGGCTCCGGAATGGCGGGTCGAGGAACCACCGGTGAGACCGGCGCCCGCATGCCATCCTCCGCGCCCGTCCGGTTGAAGATCGCGCCCGCCTGCTTCTCTTTCATGCTGAGTGCGAAGATCCGATTCAGTTCCGTGAGCTGAACCTCGAGGACGCTTTTTTCCTTGACGAGCCTGTTCAGCTCCTTGTCCCATGCTCCGCCGATTTCCTTCCACTGCTTGTCGGTGTATTCACCGACGGCGGCACGCAGCTCTGCCTCCTGACGCGCCTCGCGCTGCTGCAGCTCCTGCCGCGAGATCTCCTCCAGCCGGGCGCTGAGGGTGACGATGGTCTCGCGCAGCTCACCGGCGCGCTCCGCCAGTTTGCTCGAGACTTCGCGGAGACGAGTATTGTAGTCGCCGTGGACGCGAGCAAATACGGATTCGGAAGTCTCCGCCCGCTTCTGCTCCAGCGCGGCAAGCCACTCCTCGTATCTCTGTCTTTCTTTTAGAAGTCCGTTGAGCGCGTCCAGCGAGACTGGCTCTTTATCAGCCATCGTCCATCATCCCCTGACTCGATTCATCCTCTCCCCCTCCTGCCCGCGGACGGGGACTCCCGATCGAAAGACGACCGACCCTGCCACAATAGTACAAGCGGACCGCCCGACGAGGGTCATTCCATTGTACGGACTGTTCCTCCCTTTGCTGGCGAACTGCGAGGCGTCAACCTTCCAGCGCGCCCCCGGATCGAAGACGGTGACGTCGGCCGCAGAACCACGCTTCAGAGTTCCGCCGGGTAGATTGAAGACTCGCGCGGGCGTGCAGGCCATGCGATCGACCAGATCTGGAAAACTCAGATGGCCCGGCTCGACAAGGTTGGTAATGATGACGGCCAGAGCGGTCTCCAGGCCGACGATCCCGTTTGGAGCATCTGCGAATTCGCGCTCTTTCTCGTCGTAGTGATGCGGCGCGTGATCGGTCGCGACCAGATCGATCGTCCCGTCCTTCACCGCCTCGCGAAGGGCCTCGACATCTTTCTGGGTGCGCAGCGGAGGATTCATCTTGGCGTTGGTGTCGTAGCCTCTGACGCGCTCCTCCGTCAGCGACAGGTGGTGCGGGCAGACTTCGGCGGTGACGTTGATTCCCCGCTCCTTGCCCCAGCGAATCAACTCGACGGATCCTTTGGTAGACATGTGCGCCAGATGCACGTGACCACCGGTGAGTCGTGCGAGTAGAATGTCGCGAATCACCATTATCTCTTCGGCTTCCGCTGGTATTC
Source organism: Gemmatimonadaceae bacterium (assembly GCA_035997625.1). GTDB lineage: Bacteria > Gemmatimonadota > Gemmatimonadetes > Gemmatimonadales > Gemmatimonadaceae > UBA4720. Next base: position 81,035 of record DASYIM010000092.1, on the reverse strand, counting down.
CCTTGAGTCCCAGCTGCGCGCTGACGATGCCCTCGTTCATCGCACCGCCGGCGGACAGAGTTGGTTCTTCGCAGTGATCGATCACCGGGATCTTGAACGTACGGGCATACTCCAGCGCGGTCCGCATCAATTGAGCGCTGGCGACGGGCTTTCCGTCATCGCTGACAGCGACGGCGCCCGCCCCAACCATCTCGCCGAACTCGGCGAGCACCTTTCCTTCCTGGCCGACGGAGATCGCGCCGATCGGATATACACGCGCCGCCTTTGCTCGCTGCGCCTGCCGAACGATGAAGCCGACCGCTGCCTGATTGTCAGTGACCGGGTCGGTGTTGGGCATGGCGCACACAGCGGTAAACCCGCCGGCGGCGGCAGCGCGCGCGCCCGTCGCTATCGTCTCGACGTCTTCCCGGCCCGGCTCCCGGAGATGGCAGTGCACGTCGATGAAGCCGGGAGAGACTATGAGGCCTGCGCAATCAATCACCTCCGCGTCATCGGGCGCCTCGATCCGGCCAATGCTCGCGACCTCACCGTCGACGATCAGGAGATTACCGATTTCGTTGAGTCGCTGCGAAGGATCCACCAGCGTCCCGCCATTTAAAAAGACGGGCTTCATTCTCTTTCCTCGCGGCGTCCGCTTCCACCCTTCGCCGCCTCCGCGAGCTCCGGCTTGCCGCCGGCGAGCAGATAAAGAACAGCCATGCGCACGGCGACTCCGTTCGTGACCTGGTCGAGGATTACGCTGTGCGGCCCGTCGGCGACATCCGAGTCTATTTCGACTCCTCGATTCATCGGACCCGGATGCAGGATGAGAATGTCTCGCTTGCCTCTCTCGAGGCGTTCACGAGTGACCCCGAAGACGCGATTGTATTCGCGCGCGGACGGAATGTAGCCGGCCGTCATCCGTTCGAATTGCAGCCGCAAGACGTTGAGAGCGTCGGCCCATTCGATCGCTTCCTCAATTCGATCAAAGACTTGAACTCCGAACTCGTCGATCGCATTGGGTAAAAGAGAGCGGGGACCACAGACGGCTACCTCGGCACCAAGCTTGGTCAAACCCCAGATGTTCGATCTCGCTACTCGCGAGTGCAGGATGTCCCCGCAAATGCAGATGCGCCTCCCCTTGAGGTCCCCGAGTCTGTCGCGCAGAGTGAGTATGTCGAGCAAACCCTGGGTTGGATGCTCGTGGGTGCCGTCGCCGGCATTGATCACGTTCGACTGAATACGGTCCGCCAGGAACTTCGCCGCCCCCGAAGCCGAATGCCGGATCACGACCATGTCGATTCGCATCGCTTCCAGATTGCGCGCGGTGTCGACCAGTGTCTCGCCTTTCGACACGCTCGAGCCGCTCGCCGAAACGTTCACCGTATCCGCCGACAATCTCTTCTCGGCGAATTCAAACGAGATGCGGGTGCGGGTGGAGTTCTCGAAGAACAGGTTGACGATGGTTGAGCCCCGCAGCGCCGGCACTTTTTTTATCGCCCGCTCGCTGATCTCCTTGAACGGCTCGGCGGTGTCGAGAATGAGGCGAATCTGCTCGCCCGTCAGTGATTCGAGCCCAAGGAGGTCCTTGCCGAGCGTTCCCGTCACGCCGCTGACTTGGGCACTATTACTACCTCGGTGCGATCGTCGAGCTCTGCCACCATCACGTCGACGCGCTCGTCGTCGGCAACGTCTATTTTCTTGCCGACGACGTCCGCATGGATCGGCAGCTCGCGTCCACCGCGATCGATCAACACCGCCAGCGCAATAGACGCCGGCCGCCCAAAATCGGCGAGCTCGTCGAGCGCAGCCCGGACAGTTCTGCCGGTGTAAAGGACATCGTCTACGATGACGATGTGCTTTCCGTCGATCTCCCAGGGCAAGGACGTGGGGCCGACGACGGGTCGCGGTCCGACGGTTTGGAGGTCGTCGCGATAAAGCGTGATATCGAGCGAGCCCTGTGGTACCGTAACTCCCTCACCACCCTCGATCATCTTCACCAGCCGGTCCGCGAGCTGAACTCCGCGACGCTGAATTCCCACGATGACGAGGTCGTCCGTACCGCCGTTGAGCTCGACAATCTCCACGGACATCCGCTTCAAGGTCCGTTCGACGGCCCGGGCGTCGAGGACCGTCGTTGTTTTCGTAGCCATTGGTGCACAAATATGGCGGGAGGCGATACTTAATTGAAGACCAATCAACCCGTTTTCGGATGAGGGGCGCCGTGCTCGACCGACTGAGAAAACTGTTGCGGGAGCTGTCGCCGTCGACGGTAGGCGAGTTCAATGTGTTGGGCCTTCCGGTCGTCATCGACAATAGTCGGCCAGATATCAGAACGCCGGACGTCGTCGCCAGATTGGAGCGGGCCTTGTCTCTCATCGAAATGTACGTCCCGCACCATTTTCGGGACTTGGCGCGAGACTTCAACTTCATCATCGTGAAGCGCTTCGCCTGCCGTGGCGCCTACTTTCACGAGCAGCGTGCCTGTCTCGTCGAGCTGACCTTTAGCGTGAACCCCGAGTTCTCTGACGCCGAGGTCGCCGCCACGATTCTCCACGAAGCGATGCACGCTCGACTACACGCGCTTGGCTTCCCCCTGGAGATGGAAGATCGGGCCAGGCAGGAACGCTTTTGTCGCCGCGCTGAGATCGAGTTCGGGATGCTCGTGCCGGGGGGCGAGAAAGTGGTCGAACGAGCTCAGTGGACGTCGGCACTTGACGATGAGGAAGTGGCCCCCGTCATAGATCCGTCCCTTGCGGCACAACGCATTGCCGAAGTCGATCGTGCCGCCCTGCGGAACCGGGGCTGATCCAGCCAGGTCCTTAGGGTCTCACCTGATCTCCAGGCCGTTTTCCTCTTCGACGATCTTCACGGCTTCGACATGGTCGGCGCTCTCGCCAAGCTTCTCCCGCGCCTCGTGAAACCGCTCCGCGGCCAGCGAAATCAGGGGTGTTTTTGCATTCAGATCGTGGGCCATCACCGCCGCGATGCCGATGTCCTTCTCCAGCAGGGCCAACCGGAACGTCCGCGGAAATGCCCGGGTAAGGACTCTCTGCGGGATCAGGTTTTCCGAGGTGTTCGAACGACCACTCGAAGCGTTGATCACCTCCAACGCGACCCGTGGATCAACGCCCGCTTTGACAAGGATCGCCAGACCCTCGGCCGTCGAGAGTATGTGGACAGCCAGCAGAGCGTTGTTGACCGCCTTGAGGGCGTCTCCTGACCCGACAGGTCCAGCGTGGACGATCTTCTTGCCAAACGCTTCAATCACCGGACGAACTCGTTCGAACACCGTCGCCTCGCCGCCCCACATCACCGTCAGGGTGCCTGCCTTGGCAGCCGTGGTCCCTCCACTAACCGGGGCGTCAATGAACTCGACGCCGCGTCCGCCGAGCTCCGCCGCTATCGAGCGCGAAGTTGGAGGGTCACCGGATGTGCAGTCGATGAGAACCGATCCTTTGCGAACAGAAGTTAGAATCCCGTTCTCGCCGTGAAGTACCGCTTCCACTTCTGCCGAAGACGGTAGACACGTTATCACCACGGCGGCGTCACGGACTGCGTCCGCGGGAGTCGAGGCAACGCGCGCCGTGTGGTTGCGGGCGAATTCGTCGGCCTTCGACGCCGTCCGGTTCCAAACCGCGAGGTCGAACGGTTCACGCGCCAGGTGCGAAGCCATTGGCTCGCCAATATCACCGAGTCCGATAAAAGCGATTTTCATTCAGTTTCCGGAACGTAGCGACGGATGACGCGCCGCATTGTGCGCGTAAACCAGTGAGGATATGTCCGCGATCAATCTGGCCGACCTGGCGCCGTCGGCCAGGCCGCGGGTCAGCACAACCAGTACATATGGACTTTTGCCCGGTGGGTAGACGATCGCCGCATCGTGGGACACGGCCGTGATTTCACCGGTCTTGTGAGCAACTCGAACTCCGGGCGGCAGGCCGGCGGGAATCTTCTCGTTGAACTCCTGGGCGAGGAGAATGCCCAGCATCTCTCTGGTCGCAGACGGCGAGGCTGCCCTCCCCTCCTGTATTGCGCGAAGGATGATCGCCAGATCGCGCGCCGTCGCCGTGTTATTCAGTCCTTTTTCGAACGCTTTCCCGTCTTCCACTCCGCGACGCACCTGAATCCGCTGCGCTCCGAGCTCCCGCATCGTCCTCGTCACCGCTTCGCCGCCAACCAGTGTGATGAGCGTATTGGTCGCGAAGTTGCTCGACCGCGTGATCATGAGCCGTAGCAGACTGTCAACGCGCACACGCTCGCCGATATGCTTGTAGAGGGTTGAATCGCTGTCCGACCCGGCGTCCAGCGAGTAGGGCGAGCCATCCACCAGCGAGGCGAACTGGTTGACCATCATCAGTCGCTGATCCATCCTGAAAGAGCCGGTGCTGGCGCGACGGAACAGCTCGATCATGACCGGAACTTTCATCGTGCTCGCGGCGTGAAAGCTCGTGTCCGCGTTGAGGAAGAGAGTGTCCGCGGAGCCGAGATCGACGTAGGCGAGGCCGACGTACGCGCCTGAATCCTGTGCGATCCGCAGCTCGATCTGATCGCGCACCGAGTCCGGGCCTTGCGCCGCGAGAAGCAGCAGCCCGGCAACAATCGTCATCACTGGCGCAACTCCGAATCAGACCGCTGAAACAGGCGAGCTGCCCGGATCACTCACCTCGACCCAAATGCTTTCGTTGTGTTGGTCGCGGAGCAGCAGCGATCCAACCACGAATGTTATGAGCGCAACCACTATGGGAAATGCGAGGCCCGCGTAGATGTTGCCGGTGCGCGCCACCAGGCTGGTGGCGATTATCGGCAGGAATCCGCCGAACCAGCCGTTGCCAAAGTGATACGGCAACGACAAAGACGTATAACGAATCCTGGCCGGAAACGCCTCGACGAGGAATGCCGCAATCGGGCCGTACACCATCGTCACGAATACCACCTGAACGAACACCAGCGCCGTCAGCGCGACTGGATTGACGGGGCTCGAGTAGAACTTCATGGCGTGGTAAATCGGAACGTAAAGGAGTGCGGCCAGGAGATTGCCCGCCATCATGATTTTCTTCCTGCCGATCCGGTCCGACAAGCCCCCGAAGAAAACGAACAGCGGCGTGCCGAGCGCCAACGCTACCGCTACGCAAACGTACGACGTGACGAGCGGAACTTTCAGCACGGTTTGCAAAAACAGGAGCGCGTAGAATTGACCGGTGTACCAGACCACCGCCTGTCCCGCCGCGGCGCCGAACAGAACGGTGAAAAAGATCTTCCACCGCGACCAGGTGCCGAAGCTTTCCTTAATCGGCGCACGCGAAGTCTTTCCGGTTTCCTTGAGAATCGAAAAGAGCGGCGACTCACGGAGTCGCACCCTGATGTAGTACGAGATTGCCAGAAGCAGCAGCGAGAGGATGAACGGTACCCGCCAGCCCCAGACTTTGAATGCATCCTCGCCGACGATGGCTCTGACGATGAGAATAACTGCCAGCGACACGAATAGGCCAAGTGTGGCAGTGGTCTGGATAAAGCTCGTGTAGTAGCCACGGCGACCGTCCGGGGCGTGCTCGGCGACGTACACCGCCGCGCCGCCGTACTCGCCCCCCAGAGCGAGTCCCTGCAACAATCTCAGGATCACGAGGATGATCGGAGCCGCGATGCCGATGCGCCCGTAACTCGGCAGGAATCCGATAGCCGCCGTGGATCCGCCCATGATCAACAGAGTCGTCAGGAAAGCGAACTTTCTTCCGGTGAGATCTCCGATGCGACCAAACACCAGCGCGCCAAACGGACGCACCGCAAAGCCGACGGCGAAAGTCGCCAGCGTTTTGAGAAAGCTCGCCGTCGGATTCGTACCAGGGAAAAACTGGGTCGAGATGATCGCGGCGAGGCTGCCGAATATGTAGAAGTCGTACCACTCGATCATGGTGCCGACTGACGATGCAGTGATGACCTTCCAGATTCCGCGTGTCTCGGCGCCTCGGTTGTTGACGGACGCTGCGTAGGAGCCGGCAGTCGGCACGCCAGATGTCATTGCGAAAAGCCCCCTGATTTCAGGTTGACACGCTCATTTGATCCAGCCGCGTCTGCGGTAGGTGTCTGTCGCGAAAGTCTCGTAGAGCCACAGTCGAAAGGCGCGAAATCGGTCTTCCGCGTTGCTGTTGGGCACCAGCCCTGACCCGCGCACCACCGCGGGCACGCAAACAACCTTGAAGCCGACCGCCTCGAAAGTAGCACAGGCCCTTCTCGTGTGCAGCGGGGATGTCACCACGGCTAGGGTGCTCCAGCCCCGCGGGCGCGCGATCTTCAGCATCCTCAGCGCCTCGGTTCGGGTCGTCCTGATGGAGTCGACAAACGAGATCGAGGCCTGGGGCGCGGCCATGCGAGTAATCGACGCGAGGTCGGCGGAATCCGAGACGTAGTTCCCGCCAAACGATCTCGTTTCCCGGGAGATCATCATGTTGTCCGATAGCCCGCGTCTGGTCAGGCCGATTCCGGTCAACACCCGATCAAGCGTCTCCGAGCGCATCAGTCCGTCGGGAGTGCCGCCCATCGACAGGACGGCGATCGCATCGACGCGGGCAGGAATCGAATCGCGCCGAATGAACGGCGCTGCGGCGTTGGCGGCGAGCGGAGTGTACGCAACGCCAAGGCAGAGCACGGCGAGTATGCCGCCAGCGACCCAGAGAAGTGGGCGCAGCCGCGTCATTCCCAATAACGCGCCTACTATAGTTAACGCGAGAAAGAGACTGAGTTCAGGCCGCCGCAAAAGTTGTTGGACTCCCAACAGGTACATGCCGACGGCGCATAGCGTCCCGAGGATGGCGCCGGTGAGCGCGTCTCGCGCCAGGTCCGAAGACTTCCTCGCGGTGAGCACCGCGCAAATTTACGAAGCCGCGGGGTACTCCGGCACATGGCCGCCGCTCATCCGGGCGCGGGGGGCTCCTTTGTCTGTTTTCCGGCGAGGTACCAGTCGCCCGACAGGAGCCGCCGCAGCGTCAGCACAATCCGTCTGACCACGAGTATCAGCACCACCAACAGAGCGAGAGCGAGCCCGAGCGTCAGGAAGGGATGGTGCCAGACGGCGACAGCCACAGCTGCAATCGTTCCGAGCTCGGCGAAATTGGCGATGGCGTTGGTGAACGGCTCGGGCGAGACATCGACCGCGTAGCGCAATCCGAGCTTGGCTCCGTGAGTCGTCGCCGCCAGACCACCGCCCAGCAGAACGGCCGGCACCGTCAGCTTTGGATCGAGGTGATAGACAGCGGCCGCGGCCAGCACCGCCGCCGCAATGGGCCGGACGAAGATCTGGATCGTCTCCCAAATGCTGGCGACACCGGGGACGAGCGTGACCAGGAATTCGACCGCGTAGATGGCGCTGGCCAGCCCGAGAATCCATGGGTTGCCAACTACATCCAGGCCTGCTGGAAGGTGGCCGATCCACCCCGAGCGCTGGGCGAGGCCGAGTATGGCGATGGTGGCTGGCACATTGATGCCCGCCGCGTACGCGACACCGAGGGCTTGTGCCAGGTCTACGAAAGGGCTCACAGAGACGAGCCGGGCAGACTCCATGCCCGGCCGCAAACTCGGTGAGCGGAAACGCCGTCTACGGGGTCTTCAGCTTCTGGTGCTGGTCTGACTGCGCCGAGATTCGATCGGCGGCCGCTTTGAGCGCTTCCTGAATGTGCACCGACTGCTCCGCGATCACTTGCTGGGCGGTGGTTACCGCGCCCGATGCAACCTGCATCGCGGCAGCCTTGACTTGTGGGTCCTGGGCGATGCGCAGTGCAAGAGCCTGCACCGCTGCCGCCAGATCCTCCAGCGACTTCTGCAGCTCGGGAGAAGGCTTGAAATCGACTGTGTCTGTTACGGCCTTTCGTTTGGCCTTAGTTGCGGAATCGTTTCCAGGCTGCTGCGAGCGGGCTGCGGAGGCCGCGGCCAGACCCATAACGAGCACAAAGAGCAACGCAATGCGTTTCATCGGTGGAATCGGAAATAAGTTGGGAGCCGGATTGAATCGCCTCGACCGATACCCCACAATACTGGGAAGGGTCGGGTTTCCGAAACATTCAATTGCCGGGCCAGTTCGTTCAGGGGGTCTTTAGCCGTGTCAGAGTACGCTGTAGAGCTGCGCGAAGCGGTTGAGAGAGCCGCAACGAATCTCCATCAGATGAGCGATGAGGACTCGCGTCGCCAGCCAAAACCGGGGAAATGGTGCCCGCGCGAGGTGATTGGGCACTTGATCGATTCCGCATCAAACAACCATCAACGTTTCGTGCGCGCGCAGTTCAAGGACGATTTGCTTTTCGATGGTTATGAGCAGGATGCCTGGGTTTCTTTGCAAAAATACAGAGACGCGCCGTGGGACGAGCTGATCGATCTTTGGCGAAACTTCAACCTTCACATCGCGCGCATCATGCAGTCCGCCCCCTATGACGAGCGTGTTCGCAAACGGGCACTTCACAATCTCGACGAAATTGCGTGGCGACCAGTTCCGCGCGACGAACCGGTGACACTCGACTATTTCATGAGCGACTACGTAGGACATCTGAAACACCATCTTGCCCAAATACGACCAATCGCCGACTAGTTCACCCAGTCCGCCACGAAGATGTTCGTCTCGTGCGGGTTCGCGTCGTGCCGGTTCGACGCCCAAACCAGCTTGCGCCCGTCCGGGCTGAACATCGGAAAACCGTCGAACGTCGAAGCAGTCGTCACCTGCTCGAGGCCGGACCCGTCCAGGTTGATCAGAAACAGGTCGAAGTTGCCGAGCTTTGGATCGGTGTGATGGTTGGAGGCGAAGATGATTTTCCTGCCGTCAGCCGTCCACGACGGACCAAAGCTGGCGGCGCCGAGGTGGGTCACCTGCCGCTGGCCGCTTCCGTCGGCGTTCATTATCCACAGGTCCATCTTGTTCGGACGCACCAGACGCTGAGCCAGTAGATCCTTGTAGGCGCTGATCTCGGCCGGCGTCTGGGGATGGTTGGCGCGATAGACAATCTGCTTGCCATCCGGGGACCACCAGGCGCCGCCATCGTACCCGAGCTGGCTCGTCAGCTTCCTGAGATTGGAGCCATCGACGTTCATCACGTAGATGTCCAGGTCACCATCCTTCAGCGAAGTGAAGACGATCTTTCGGCCATCCGGAGAAAGTACGCCTTCCGCGGTATACACCCCGAAGCGAGTTAGCCGGCGCCGGGCCGAGCCGTCAGCGCGCGCCGTGTAGATGTCGAATGGGTCAAGCCGCCAGACGTAGCCCTTCGACGGATCCGGACGAGGCGGGCAGTCCTTCTCCAGCGCCTCGCTCGATGCGAAGAAAATGCGCCGGTCACCATCCATGAAGTAGCCGCAAGTGGTCTTGCCCAGACCGCTCGAAACCTGGCGGACGCGACTTCCGTCGATCCGCATCACGTATTGCTGATCGCAGGTTCGCCCGTCGCGCGTGCTCTGGAAAATCAGCCGGCGGCCGTCGTGGCTGAAGTATGCTTCCGCGTTTTCCCCGCCGTTGGTGAGCTGGCGGATATTTCGCAGGTGCGCTTCACCCGGCTCGGCTGCGATGGTCGCCGGATTTGGAGCTGTGGACTGCGCCGACGCCGCGGCATGCACAAGTAACAGCAAACACGGCAAAACGAATCTCAAGTGAAGCCTCCGGACAACCGTATGACACATTCGCGCATCTAACCCCGTAGGACGGAAAGGAAGATAGTGCCGGTCTGGGCTACCGGCGCTGAAAGGATCAAAGCGCGGCGCGAATTCCAACCATTTAGACCGATCTGCGGTCTAAGGTTGGAACGGGGTTGGGCTGCCGCGTTCGGTATTTCCCGTCAACCGAATCCACTCGCAGGAGTCGATATGCCCGCTCGTCCGTCCGTCGCAGTATTGCGGCTCACCCTCCCCTGTCTTCTGTTACTGCCTTCCTTAGCTGTCTCCCAGGCAACGACCAAATCCCAAAACGATCCTCGCCCGGTCGCACAGGCGGAACTTCGAATTGGCGAGGTGATAGTTGATGGACACCTCGACGAGACGGCGTGGAATGCAGCCAAACCGATAACAGAACTGGTGCAGTCCTCACCTGATGAAGGGAAAGCGCCCAGTCAGCGGACGGAGATTCGAATCCTTTACGATGCCGGCGCGCTCTATATCGGAGCCCGGATGTACGACTCGCTAGGGGCCAAGGGCATCCGCTCGGCTCTGTCGCGCCGCGATCAGGTGATGAACGGCGACAACAACCTGACCTCGGATCGCATCGCCTTCGTCTTCGACACCTTCCGGGACAAGAACAGCCGCACCTGGTTCGAGCTCAACCCCGACGGAGTGAAGGGCGACCACCAGAATGGTGATCCCTCGTACGATCCTGTCTGGGAGGGAGCGACGAATATCGACTCGCTCGGCTGGACCGCGGAGTTCCGAATTCCCTACTCGCAGCTCCGATTCTCGCGGGCTCACGACCAAATCTGGGGAATGCAGATCTGGCGCGAGATAAACCGACGCGCCGAACAGGACATGTGGGCGTTCTGGCGCGGCAACGAGTACGGTGGTCCAGCCTATTTCGGGACATTGGAAGGCATCAAGCTGGAATCGCAGCCTCGCCAGGCGGAGATAGTTCCCTACGTCACAACGCGCAGCACACTGAAGCCCGCCCAGCCAGGAAACCCGTACTATTCCAAGAATGAGATGATCTACCGCGCGGGTGGCGATGTGAAGGTGAACCTCACATCGAATCTTACCCTCGATGGGACAGTGAACCCCGATTTCGGCCAGGTCGAGGTCGACCCGGCGGTGGTCAACCTTTCCGTGTTCGAGACGACGTTCGCTGAAAAGAGGCCTTTCTTCGTCTCCAATTCCCAATATTTCTCAACGGGAGGGATCAGTTGCTACTTCTGCAGCAACGTCTCGAGCCTGAATCTGATCTACACCCGACGGATCGGTCGCTCTCCCCAGCTCTCGGGGGTCGTCGCCGACGAGGCTGACTATATGGACGCGGCGGACGCGACCACCATCCTTGGGGCGGGTAAGGTCACCGGCCGCACCGGCAAGGGAATGAGCGTCGGCGTTCTGGATGCGGTCACTGCCCGTGAAGACGCGACCTTCCGGACGGGCGGTAGCACGGTGGACCAGACCCGGGAAGTCGAGCCGCTTGCCAATTACTTCATCGGACGGTTCAAGAAGGATTTCAACGGTGGCAATACCCGTCTCGGCAGCATCACGACGCTGGTGAACCGTTCGCTCTCGAATCCCGAGGAGATTGCACGCCTGAGGTCGAACGCTCAGAGCGCGGGTCTGGACCTGGATCATCACTGGGGAAATCGCGCCTACTCGTTCAACCTGCAGACGGCGCTGACCCACATCGGTGGAGACACTGCGGCCATACGCCGCGCACAGTTCGCCAGCGCACGCTACTATCAGCGGCCGGGACGTACTGTCACTTCAGACGGGCTGTTTTCGACCGAATTGGACCCCACTCGTCGCAGCCTTTACGGGTACGGGTTTTACGGCCGGGTGGCGAAGGAAACCGGCGACTGGCTTTGGGAGACGACACAGAACTGGCGCAGCCCCGGTTTCGAGGCCAACGATCTGGGTGTCACCAACCGCGCCGACTATAAGTGGATGGTCGCCAACATCTTCCGGCAATGGACGACTCCCGGACCCTGGTATCGGAATCTCTTCACGATCTGGGGGGCGGAACAGCAGTACGACTACGATGGTGATCGAAACGATATCGATTATCACGCGTGGGGTCAGGTCACCTTCAAGAACTACATGAACTTCAGTGGCTTTGTGCTATTGCACCCAAGCTTTTACGACGAGCGACTGACCCGCAGTGGGCCTACCGTCATGCACTATGGCTACAACATGTTGTCGACCGATTTTGGTACTGACAACCGAAAGCGAATCGTCGGCCATATGACGGTGCAATTGATCAGACCCGTAGACAACAGCGAGGGCGGAAGGCAGTTCTACGCACCGGCGGTGACCTACAAGCCATCATCCCAGGTTCTGCTCAGCCTCTCACCATCGCTCGACATCGATAACACGGCCCAGCAATACATAGATGTGTTTGCTGATCCGACCGCCCCCGCCGGATTCGCGGGCAACCGCTACGTCTTCGGGCGGCTGCAGCAGAAGACCTATTCGATGGACACCAGGGTCAACGTTACTTTTACGCCAAATCTGACTCTGGAGATGTTCGCGCAGCCGTTCCTGGCGAGTGGGAAGTACACAAACTTCAAGGAATTCGCCGAGGTGAAGTCGCTCCGCATGAACCTGTTCGGGCGCGACAACGGCAGCACGGTGACGAAAAACGTCGATGCCGACGGGGCAGTCACCTACACCATCGACCCCGACGGCGGCGGACCCGCGAACGCGTTCACGTTCGACAACCAGGACTTCAATTTCAGATCGTTGCGTGGGACCAGCGTGCTGCGCTGGGAGTACCGGCCGGGCTCGACGCTCTACTTCGTGTGGACCCAGGAGCGGAGCGGCTCAGATCAGTTCGGCGACTTCAATTTCAACCGGGATCGGTCGGCGCTGTTCCGTGACAAGCCGACCAACGTCTTCCAGATCAAAGGGACCTACTGGATTGGAAGGTAGCCGAGCCTGCTAACCCTTTGAGGCTACCTTCTTTGCAGGCGCCGCCGCTTTCGCTGTCGTTTTGCGGGTCTTGCTGCTGACACGGCGAGACCGGCCCTTGTAAATGCCACGAACCCAGCGAGCGCGGGTACCGCGGACATCGATGTGGGCAAACGGCCCACTGCGCCCCGAGTAGGCGTAGAGCCCGGTGCCGCCAACGAGCTCCGGATACCGCGCTTCCACTCTCTCGACCGCGTCGAGGATCATCTTGACGTCGGCGAAGCTGACCTTACCGTCGCCGTTCAGGTCCGACATCTTGCCATTGCCTTCCTGATCGATGAAGACGTCGGCGGCGTCACCGAACTGGTGGCGGCTGTCACGCGCACTGCCCTCGCCGCGAACGGCGAAATTGTGGGCCGGTGTGCGGAATCCAGACCGGATTCGCATGCCCTCGGCGTTGACGCCGTGGTCGTTGAGGTCTTCGATGACGAGCTCGAGCTTGTCGAGCAGCGGCTCACGGAGGACGACATACTTGGGCCACACTTCTTTCTGGTCGTGGGAGACAAAGTCTCTCAGCCTGAAGTGCTCGGAAACGCGGGTGTCCTCGTTGTCCGGAGTGACTTCAATAAACCCGTCCGGGTTCTTATAGGCTTCTGATCTGAGACGTCCCTTCTCCGCCGGCCAGTACCCGAGGCGGTAGCCATTTAGCCAGGCACGGACTTTCTGGCCAAACGAGCGCATCGTGAAAACCGTCTCAGAGCCGGTGGTCGGCGTGCCCTGAATGGAGGCGTTGGAGACCGTCGCGCCGGGTAGCGAGGCGAGCGAAATCCAGTCTTCCGGCATTACGAAACGCACGAACACTTTGCCGCTCAAGCCGCTGCCCTTCTCGCCCGAAGACATGAGGGGTTCTTTCTTGTCGGTCGAGGACGCGCTATCCGAAGCTGGCCCACCCGCTGCCGAGGCAGCGGTAAGCAATGAATCGGTACGATTCGCGACAGCATTCGAGCCCGCCCGTCCGGCGCGCGCGTATAGTTGAAGCGCGCTCATGCGAGCCGGAAGGATAAAAGCCGAAATAGCGACGAGGGTCGCTACGGCTGAGCTGAGTCTGACGCGGGGGTGGTTCATTGAGGCTCCTCTTCGGTAGCTCGACTGACATGGCGTGGTACGACGTGCGCTTTAGTCTCGGGGCTTTGCGTCACCGCTTTTCAGCGGGTTTGCCGGTTTTCGGAGGCGCCCGTACAGACTCAGCTGGGCGCGAACAATAAAATGACTATCGGTACAGACTTTGTGTAACTGCTGAGTTAGCTCTGACCGGCTAAGTCACTTTAATCCTGCCTGCTAACAGCGTATGACGTAGGCTGTTAACACGTGGCATATAAAGCATAGACTGAGCTAAAGAAAATTGCCGTTTCAGCGATCGCGACCTCGCTGAATACGGTCATCCGGTCGATATCTAAACGTTTGTAGTGGGTTTGGACGGCCGGATCGGGCGGGCTCGACAACCTATTTGTTCGCGGCCCGGAGGGCGGCCGGCTTGGCGGCCACTATTGGTGAACCAACCTGGGTGACGTACTCGCCGATGACGTCGGTTCCCTTCACGAATCCTTTCAGGGTTTGCTCGCCTGACTTGGCGCCCAGCTTCCAGGTGAGCGCGGCTCGACCCTTGGCGTCGCTGACCGCCCTTGCCGGCGTCACCACTCCCGCCTTGGTGGAGAAATTCACCCGAGCATCGGGCACGGGATTGCCGTAAACGTCGGTCACTACTGCGTATAGCTTCTTCAGCTTTGCCGCCTCACGACTACGCTTTTCGCCGGGCGCATCGTCAAAGGCCAGATTTGCCGCCGCGGCCGGAGTCGCCCGCGCCGTCACTTTGAGAAGCTTCTTCACTCCTTCCACATGCACCGCAAGCGAGTAGTCGCCGGCGGAGTGTCCCATGGTCCACCGAAACCGAGCGATCCCCAGAGAATCGCTAGTGAGCGAGGTGTCGGACAAAATCCCGCCTGAGGCGGCAAGCGTCAGAGCCGCACCGGACACTCCGCTGCCGTTCAAGTCGGCCACACGCAGGACGATCGGCTTCGGTAGTCCTGCTCCCGCAGCGGCGGCCTGGTTGTCTCCGAGAGTGGCGACCACCTCTGTCGCCGCTCCAGCGAGGGCGGTCGCGGTCAAGGTCACAGGCGATATCCCGAGGCCTGACGCCACCCCAACCTGAGCCCGCAACCTCTGGGCACCGGTTTTCTTCGCCAGTAACCATCGCGCACTAGCCACGCCCAGAGAGTCAGTCCGCGACGACGCCGAATCGAGAGTTCCCCCGTCGACCAAAGTCCAGCGAACCGGCACGTCAGGAAGGACGCGCCCCGTGGAATCGGTCACCCTGATCGCCACCGAGTCGGGCAACAACTCCCCTGCTTTGCCCGTCAGACGCTCGACCAGTGCGCTGACTCGCGTATTCGCCGCGACCGGATCTGCCTCGGCAGCGATCGGAAGCGCGCTGTCTACATTCTCCACGCTGGCGAAAAGTGTCTGCCTGCCAGGATCAGCTCCGAGGGTCCAGGCGGTCCGCGCGCGGCCGTCGGCATCGGTGATCGCGCTTGCCGGGTCAACCGAGCCTTGCCCGTCGGGAACTCGGAAGCTCACTCGCTTGCCGGATGCTGCGGTGCCACGCCTGTTGGTAGCTCTGACCACGACAGCCTGGGGCAGCCCTTTACCGGCAAGTGCGCGCTGATTTGTCCCCGCCACCAGCGCGATCGCCGCCGCCGGTGTCACCACCGACACCCCGGCTCGACCCGCAACACCTTCGATCCTGGCGCCGATTATGGTGCGCCCAGCGGAGCGCCCCGTGACCAGGCCCGTGCTATCCAGGCCGGCGACGCTGTTGTCGTCGACGTGCCAGACGGTCTCGAAACCTTCGACGGGGTAGCCGCGCGCATCTGTCGCCCGAGCCCGCAACTGGAGCTGCGCTCCCTCAGGTAGTACCAACAAACTGTCACCAGTTGCCCGTCCCACATCCACCTTCGCCACGACCTGGCGCACCACGATCGTGGAATGAGCTACAAGCTTGCCTACAACGACGCTGACCATCGTCCGACCCGGACCTCTCGAGACAACCGAGCCGTCCTGGAGTACGACGGCGATGGTGGAGTCTCCGGTGGTCCATGTTGGCCGCGCGCCGACAAGGATGCTTCCGTTCCGATCGGTGATTGTCGCCGCGTAATGGATTGTATCGCCAATCGCTGATGCGGTATCCAGAGCCGGCCGCACTCCCACCCAAGCAGCCCCGATATTACCGATCGACTGGTGCGATTCGGCCGCGCCGATAACGCCGTAGGAATAGAGCGCAGTGAAGATGGAAACGAGGGCCGCGCCGGATGATGCCGCGACCGCGACCAGCTTGGCGGTGTGCTTGACCCACTCAGCTCTTTCTTTCGCCGTTTTGAGAATCTTCTCCATTGATAAATGGACTGAGTACGGCTGAGCCCGGTCACGCTTTTTTCATGCGGTTCTAGCGTTTTCTGGAAGCTGGCCCTCCGTCCAATTCGCAATGAGGCCAACCACAGGACAACAAAATCCTGCCGCTACGACCTAAGTAGTCGCGGGACATGATCTTGCAGCGGTCAGTTAAGGTATTTTGGCAGAAGCCACCACCAGGTTGTTGATGAACATCGACTGATCAACCGGCGAGCCGTCGCCGATGTACGGCGCAATCAGGAACTTGTTCAATTTCAGGTTCGGTCGCGCGCCCGTCCGATAGAGAATGTCATGGCGATCAATGATGAGGGTGCCATTGAACCATTACGGCATCACACCATCCGCCTGACCAATTCCACCGACGACGGTGTTCAGCTGGAAGTACGCCTCGACCCGATTCCAGTTGCCCTTGTACCCGGTACCCGCGTTCGGCTGGAGGACCACGGGCCCAATGATCGGCTTATCGTTGAACCAATACCCCTCCATGAAGCACTCTGAGTTCATGTGTGTCTCGGCCATGCCGTTGCACCCGCCTGCCGAGCGATTCTCGGTGACGCCAACCAGATTGTACGTGCCCAGGCCCGAATTGACGGCTTTGTTGTCCTGCATCATCAGGCGTGGCTTGCCGCCGTTCTGATGGGTGTGCTCGAGATAAAGTGCCATCCAGGCGTTGGACGGCCCGTCGTAGTCGGCGTCCATGTCGCTCATCACATAGATCTCGTGCGGATGACAGGCGAGGCCCGATCGCACCCACTTCGACGTGAACTTCACGTCGTAACGGATGTAGACAGAGCTCGAAGGGGTGAACTTGTGCCGCGAAGAGGCGCCCGAGGTCGGCATCGTCGCCCCCGCCGTAAAGCGGTACTGAGCCGACGCCGTGCTGTTGGCGGTATGCTCCGCAGTCGACATCAGCACGCTGGTATTGTCGTACCAGCCAGCCGAGAATCCACTGCCTTCGAAATCCTCCTGGAACAAGATCGTGCCGCTACCACCCGGCCCCGAGGTTACGGTAATGGCCGACGTCCCAAACTTACCCGAGTTGGTAGCAGTGATCGTCGCCGAGGCGGCAGCGACACCTGACACCACGCCGCTCGAGCTCACCGTCGCGTCAAATCCTCAGATCTTTTTGGGCGAAAGAGGATCGCATGTTCCGTACGGACGGGGTGGGATTCGAACCCACGGTACGCTATTAACGTACACACACTTTCCAGGCGTGCGCCTTAAACCACTCGGCCACCCGTCCCTGCAACATCGTTTTGCGCGCCAGGTTGCGAACTGCCGCCCAGCGCAGATTGCGGACGACTGGGCGCGGGCCTTCGGAGAGAAACTAAGCGGACAGGGAGAGATTCGAACTCTCGATACCGGGTTCACCGGTATGCCGGTTTTCGAGACCGGTGCCTTCAACCACTCGGCCACCTGTCCTGCGGCCCTGCAACTTATTCGCTCACTCCACTCACTTCAACCCGATTTATGCCGGTCTTTCGATGTGGCCATCGCATTTTGCCGTGTGACCCCGAGCGTGAAAAAGCGAACGGGCACCGATTTGATATCGATGCCCGTCCTAAACCCTGACTTCTTGTTGTGGCGACCGAGGCTTAACTCAATTAGCAGTTACCCTGCTCGTCGCCCTGGTGTTCGTGATTGTTTTGCTGTCCATTGGAGCGGTTGCTACGCTGCCCGCCGGCGCGATTGCCACGATCATTGTCACGGTCGTTGTCGCGTTCGCGGCCACGTTTATCATCCTTTCGCTCTCCACGCTCGTTGTTGCCACGAGCGTTTCTATCTCCACGATCGCCATCCTTACGCTCACACTCCCCGCCGGGCGCCGGAGCCGGCGTCGGCGACGAGGGGTTCCAGAACATCGCGCGGTTTTCGTAAATCGAGTTTGTTCCGAAACCTGCGATCTGACCTGATGCGTTAATGCTGCTCGCCTCGCTCCCGAACCCATTCGGAAGGAAGCCAAGATCAACTGGCGAGTGACTCGCGCCACTCCACAGAGTGGCGTGCCGCGCGTCTCCGGCCGCGCCGCTGTATCCGACGATGTTGCCGGCGGCATTGATGGCGTTCGCGCCGCCGAACGATCCGCCAAGGGTTCCTAAGTCGATCGGAAGGTAGCCCGGGGCGGCCCATAGAACCGCGCGGAACACATTCGATGAATTCGTGCTCATACCGACAATGTCGCCCTTATCGTTGATTCCCTTGGCCTGGCTGTAGCTTCCACCAAGCGACTTGAGTCCAACGGCCACGTGACCACCTGCAGCACGCCACAGCGTTGCTTGAGTCAACCCGCTCACATCGTCACTTACTCCGACGATGTCGCCGGCGCTATTGATCGCGAATGCCTGGCTGTACATGCCTCCCGGCAGAACGCCCAGATCCTGTGCGTTGGGCTGCCCGCCGACCCACAGGGTCGCGTGCATTGGCCCGTCACCAGGCGTCATGCTGGAGCCAACTACGTCGCCGGCACTGTTGATTCCGGCGGCTTGGCTGTTGGTACCTCCGAGCGTGCCGAGGTCAATTGGCGTCGCGTTCGCTGAAGGCCAACGTGCCGCATGGTAGGCACCGGCGGCATTGCTGCTCGCGCCGACGATAGCGCCGGATGACGAGATTGCTGCCCCAGCGCTTTGAGATCCGCCGAGCGTGCCAAGATCTGCAGGTACGCCCGCTGCGGACCAAAGGGTCGAGTGCTGCTCCGGCGTTGCGTTATAGCTCCAGCCGACAACGACGCCCTGGTCATTAATTGCGGCTGCAGCACTGGGCGAACTGCCCCCAACGCTGGCCAGCTCGGAAACGGAAAAGCTCGCCGCCCCGGCCACGATTATTGTGCCCACCAACGCCATGGAGAAGGCACCGCTATAACTGCGTCCGACGGTGCGATCGCCTGAGTGTTTTGCGAACTGAGTCCGAGTCACCTAGCTGCTCCTTTGAGGGTTACGATCCCAGCCGGAACTTTGTGCTTTATCAGCACCTGTTCGGGCGTAATCGCTTCTATAGAGTGACGACGAGCATCATAGCTCAGCAGTCACGGTTTTCTGCGATTTTATCGGTGTTAGCCCCGCCTAGGCGCGGTTAACGCCGGAAGGTCCAGGTAATCCGGAACGTGGATCTTTAGCCTCGTCCGGGACCCGGCGCTGGGTCCGAAAGAAGGCTTCCAGCAACCCTCCACAGGTGGCTGCCAGGACGCCACTACGCACTTCCGGTCGGTGGTTGAGGCGGGGGTTGCGGAGAAGGTCGCCCACTGAGCCAGCCATGCCCGCCTTCTCATCCCAGGCGCCGAAAACCACTCGTCTTACTCTCGATAGGACGATCGCTCCGGCGCACATGGCGCATGGCTCGAGCGTTACGTAAAGCGTGCAGTCGTCAAGCCGCCATCGATCGAGTTTCGATGAGGCCTCTCGAATCGCAAGGAGCTCCGCGTGCGCAGTCGGGTCCTGATCTCGAACGGTGCGATTCGATGTGGCAGCGATGATCGCTCCTTCTCTGACGATCACGGCACCTATAGGAACCTCATTCCGCTTCGCCGCTTCGCGCGCAAGATCCAGTGCGTTGCGAATGTACTGCTCGTCAACCGCGAGCGAGCTCGCCGCACCGAACCCTGTAGCCTGGTGATCGCTATCGTTTGGCAAGCGCGGGCTCGGTCGCCTTTCGGAAAGTCAGGTCACCCTTCGGATCGCGATCGACGACGATGTGGTCGCCTTCGCTGAACTTTCCCTCCAGCACCGCAAGCGCCAGCGGATTCTGCAGCAACCGCTGGATGGCTCGCTTCAGCGGACGAGCCCCGAACGCCGGATCGTAACCCTCGGTCGCCAGGACTTCGCGGGCGGCGGGCGTTAGCTCGAAACTGAGTTTGCGATCGGCGAGTAGCTGCTCGAGGCGTTTCAGCTGCAGGTCGATGATGTGTTCGATCTCCGCCTTGCCGAGCGGACGGAAGATGATGATGTCGTCGACGCGGTTGAGAAACTCCGGGCGGAAGTGTTGCCGCAGCGCGTTCGTCACCTGCGCCTCGATCACGGCACGGTCTTCCCCGGTGTGTTCGAGGATGTAGGTGCTGCCGATGTTCGAGGTCATGATGATGACCGTGTTGCGGAAATCGACCGTCCGACCCTGGGAATCGGTTAGACGCCCATCGTCGAGAATCTGTAGCAGGATGTTGAAGACGTCCGGATGTGCCTTCTCGATTTCGTCGAAGAGAACCACCGAGTACGGGCGGCGACGGATGGCCTCCGTGAGCTGTCCCCCCTCTTCAAAACCGACGTACCCCGGAGGGGCGCCGATCAGCCGGGCGACCGCGTGCTTCTCCATGTACTCCGACATGTCGATCCGCACCATCGCCTGCTCGTTGTCGAACAGGAACTCGGCGAGAGCGCGGGCCGTTTCGGTTTTGCCGACCCCGGTCGGGCCGAGGAAAATGAAAGAGCCGATCGGCCGATTGGGATCCTGGAGTCCGGCGCGCGAGCGGCGGACCGCGTTCGACACGGCCTCGACCGCCTCTTCCTGCCCGATCACGCGACGCCCCAACTCTCTCTCCAGCTTCGTCAACCGCTCGCGCTCGCCTTCCATCATTCTGGTAACCGGAATTCCGGTCCAGCGCGAAACGATCTCGGCGACATCTTCGGCGGTCACCTCCTCCTTGAGGAAGCGTGCCCCGCCGGCTTGTTTGCTGGCGAGCTTTTGCTCGGCCTCTCTCATCTGCTTCTCGAGCTGCGGGATCTGGCCGTAGGTAATCTCGGCCGCCTTCTGCAGGTCGCCGGCGCGGGTGGCTCGCTCCGCGTCGATACGAGCCTGCTCGATCTGCTGCGTGATTTTGCCGACCGCGCCGAGTGTCTCCTTTTCCTGCTGCCACTGCGCCTTCATGGCGCCGGATTTCTCCCGCAGCTCGGCCAGCTCTCGCTCCAACGCCTTGAGACGCTCGCGCGATTCCTTGTCTTTCTCCTTCTGGAGAGCCTGACGCTCGATCTCGAGCTGGACGATGCGGCGCTCGACTTCGTCGATTTCCTGGGGCATGGAGTCGATCTCGATTCGCAGACGCGATGCGGCCTCGTCAATCAGATCGATGGCCTTGTCGGGCAGGAACCGATCGCCGATGTAGCGGTTGGAGAGCGTGGCCGCGGCGACAATCGCGCCGTCGGTGATGCGCACAGCATGGTGCGACTCATAGCGTTCCTTGAGCCCACGGAGAATCGCGATGGTGCTCTCGACGCTGGGCTCTCCGACGTAGACGGGCTGGAAGCGGCGCTCGAGCGCCGCATCCTTTTCGACGTTCTTGCGGTACTCATCGAGCGTCGTGGCGCCGACGACGCGCAGCTCGCCGCGAGCCAGCATCGGCTTGAGCATGTTGCCGGCATCCATTGAGCCTTCAGCTTTGCCGGCGCCGACGAGCGTATGCATCTCGTCGATGAACACGATGAATTTCCCCTCACCTTCGGTGATCTCTTTCAGTACCGCTTTGAGTCGTTCCTCGAATTCACCGCGAAACTTCGCCCCGGCGATGAGCGCGCCGAGGTCGAGCGCGACGAGGCGCTTGTTCTTGAGTCCCTCGGGCACGTCTCCGTTGGTGATGCGCTGCGCCAGGCCTTCGGCAATTGCCGTCTTGCCGACGCCCGGCTCGCCGATCAGCACGGGGTTGTTCTTGGTGCGGCGCGAAAGCACCTGAATGACTCGACGAATTTCCTCGTCGCGCCCAATCACCGGATCCAGTTTCCCCTTGCGAGCGGCATCGGTGAGATCGCGGGTATACCGCTGGAGCGCCTGGTACTGGTTCTCCGGCGTCTGGTCGGTCACCCGATGCGAGCCACGCACCTGCTGCAGCGCTTCGAGGAGCTTGTCGTGGGTGGCACCGACTCCGGTGAGGAGGTTTTTGCTTTCGGTGCCTTTGACGTCGGACAAGGCGAGCAGGAAGTGCTCGGTCGAGACGAACTCGTCTCCGAGCTTTTTCGCGTCGGCTTCGGCCTTGTCGAAGACCTGATTCAGCTCTCTCGAGAGTGTTGGCTGTGCCCCCGACTGTGTTGGATACCGCGCCATCTCGCGGCCGACGGTTTCTCTCAGCTGGGCGACGCTGACGCCAAGTTTCTGGAGAACCGGCACAACGATGCCCTCGTCCTGGGTAAGAAGAGCCACCAGGAGGTGAAGGTCGTAGACCAGAGGATTCCCCGCGCGCCTCGCGAGCTCGATTGCCTCGTTGAGGGCTTCTGTAGCTTTTACTGTGAGGCGATCCGGATTGATCATAATCTTACCCGAGAGGTTTGCCGAAATTGTGAGGGGAGGTGCAACGGGGGTGCCGCATAAAACCCGCCATCCTGGCACATCGACGATGCAAAACGAAAGAGACCCGACTGGCAGCCTGCCAACCGGGTCTCTTTAATGTCAAACCACTATTTCCTGACGATCATTTTCTTTACGAAGGGCTTACCATCGACCTCGAGGCGGTACAGGTAAATCCCCGAGGCTATGTCATCTCCAGTCTGCGTGTTCTTGCCGTCCCAGTAAGCGAGGTACGATCCGCAAGTCAAAAGCTGGTTCTCCAGTGCTTCGCCTCCGGCCGCATTCCCTACACCGCCCTGCAAAACCGGCACAGCTACCTGCTGCGCCAGCAAGTTGTAAATCCGCAGGCTTACGCGGTGTTGACGGCCCGAATCCGTGCATCCCGGTGCGTCACCGACCAGGAACGGAATTCGAGTGTCCAGATTGACCGGGTTAGGAAAGTTCTGTCCCAACGGCAACCCGGCGCCTTGTCCTCCGGGGGTCTGGGGTTGCATTCCCTGTCCCGCCGAACGACTTGGCATGAACGCGCCGAGCACGAGCACTAAGAACAGCGCCCGCCACAGGTGCTTCATGTTGTCTCCAAATGCTGACGAAAGAGGGTCTCTAGACTCTAACTCCTACCAAGGTGGACATTTGTTCTCTGGCGCGAACTTACGAATGAGCTTTAGAAGTGTCAAGACGAATCCCAGGGGTGTCCCTAAGAACCCGCCCGTCACCCCTTCGTTCCGTAACTCCGCTACGGTCGCAAAACTCGAGAAACGGGATGAGATACTTTCTCGAAGAACCGAGCATATCTCGAAGCTGGGCCGGGACATAGATCTGTCCCGGAACCAGCTTCCCTTTGAGTTGAGCGATCATGTGTTCCAATGCGTTTCGGTCGTAGTAGCGATCCGTCTCCACCTGGACGATTCGCCCCTCGCGCTCCAGAAATCGAAGCAACGCGGGGACCGAGCTGCCGTAACGCAAAACCAGTTCTCCAACACTCGGCGGCTCCTGCTCGCCAGCGCAAATATCATGCGCCAGACGGCTACTCGCCTCGACCTCGCGATCAGTTGGAGTGGGTGTCCAACCTCGCCTGCGGAAAAGGGGCCCGTGCGACTCGATCTCGCCGGAACGCTCCATCTCCCGAATGGAAATGTCCGCCAGCTCCTCGCTCGCGCGCACGGCTTCGCGCAACGTTTGCGCTGGAACGCCAAGGGCGAGGGGAGATTTTATCTCGTATTCCGCAACGATTCTTCGTACGCTAGCCATAACTTGTTCGACAGCGTCCGGCTCAAAAAGGTTGTGGCGTCCCGCGCGCGCGCCGCTCAGCTCAACGAGGCGTTGCACCTCAACAGGCGAGCATCCAACACGAACCGGGATGTCGGCGAGACGAACACCACGCCCCGCCTGCGCGTTGAGCACGAACCCAAGTCGCGCCAGCCCGCTCGAAGAGAGGTGGTCCAGCTCAACGTCTCGCAGAACGGGAAGGGATCGCCGTCGCGCGTAGGGATCGACGACTATGCCACCCCCTACTGTTCGCAGTGGGGCGGGAAGTCGCAAAACGAATCGGTCCCCTCCTCTCAGCACGAGGGGCGAATCGGTAGTCACGCGAGCAAGACTACGTCCCCGCGCGCCCGTCGCGGAATCACCGACGACGACGCGCGCGCCAACTTCTGACGCGCCCGCGTGCAGGCGCAGCCAGCTCCGCGACGTCAGCGCCCGAGCGGACTCCGGGTCGATCATGACCACAGCCTCGAACAATGATGTCGGCTGCCAGTGCTCGTCTCGAACCAGGACCGCGCCGCGAGCGACGTCACTGAGCTCGGTGCCGGCCAGGGCAATCGCCGCTCGGTTGCCGGCACGCGTGCGTGCAACGGGATGACCGTGATGTTCGATCCGCCTCACTCGCGTCGCCCGCCCCGCAGGGAGAATCTGCACCACTTCTTCGACGCCGAGATCGCCGCTCCAAACGGTTCCCGTGACCACCGTGCCGGTTCCCTTGACCGAAAACGCTCGATCCACCGGAAGGCGGAACAGATCGTCCGGCTTCGACTCGCCACGCGAAAGAATTTCTCCGAGGACACGCCTCAGCTCATCGAGTCCGGCACCGCTGCGACCAGAACAAACCACCACCGGAGGGTCGCCGCCCGCCTCGCCGGCGAACAGCGACAGCACGTCGTTGCGGACCAAATCGAGCCACTCCTCCTCGACGAGGTCGGACTTGGTAAGTGCTACCACCAGCCGCGGTATCTGTAAAAACTTCAGGATCGAGAGATGTTCTCGAGTTTGCGGCATCACGCCTTCGTCCGCTGCCACGACGAGAAGGGCCAGATCGATTCCGCTGGCGCCCACCACCATGCTGCGCACGAAATCTTCGTGACCCGGAACGTCTATCACGCCTACAGTGCCCAGGCCATCGAGCACGAGCGGCGCAAAACCGAGATCGATTGTGATGCCGCGTCGCTTTTCCTCAGGCAACCGATCGGTGTCGACTCCCGTCAACGCTTTGACCAGCTGCGTCTTTCCATGATCTATGTGTCCGGCAGTGCCGATGATCACGCCGCGCTCCAGCGCTCGTGTTCCCACACGGCGAATGCGCGGAGCGGACGGTCGTCCGGCATGTGCGCATCGAGGAACTCCCGGAGCAATCGCTGATGTGACCTGCCCTCCGCATCCTCCAACGCAACTGAATCATCCGAGGCGAGCCAACGGCTGATGGCCGCGCGCGCCGTGACGGGAAGGCGCCGGCCCCCACGAGCCAGCTTGCTGCAGCCTGGACAGACGACGCCTCCCGCCGCCGGCGAAAAGGTCGTGTCATCGGTGTCGCGCAGAGGCGTGTGGCACAGGGCACAGCTGGAGAGCTCAGGAGTGAATCCCACGACCGAGACGATCCGCCAGCACCCGGCCAGACCAATGCTGATCGTTTGTTCGGGAGTCGCCCGGGAGATCTGGTCGAGCACCTCAGAAACCGTATCGTATAATTGGGGACTTCCCTCTTCACCGGCAAAGCGAAGGGCAAGCTCTGCGATCGTCGACGCCGCTGTGAACCGGCCGACTTCCTCCGCCAGCTCGCTGCGCGATCGCTCAATCTCGAACGCGGCGAGGTTGTGCAATTCGCGGTTCGGCTTCATGTACAGTTGCGCGGTGCCCTCCGCGAAGAGATCCAGCGCGGATCCATACCGCGCGCGCGATTTTCGCGCACCTCTGGCCAATGCCGACTGAATACCCGCCTCCCTGGTCAGAAGACGGATTATGCGCGAGCTCTCGAGGTAGTCGAACGCGTGAAGAACGATCGCCTCTGTCAGAAGGAGCGGCATTGTCAGAATGTAACACGCGGACATCAGCCGCCGCATAGCTATCCACAAGTGATATCGCTCGCGGCGGACGCGACCCTTGTCAGAACATTCCTGTGGCGCGGGCGCCAAGCAAAATGGCCCGGCCCGGCGCCTCAAAATTCAGCACATCCTCATACCTTTTGTCGAAGAGGTTTTCGATTCGCCCAGTGAGGGTAATCCCGGCCGGTCCCTGGCGAGTGACGGGGAATTCCGCGGAGAGGTCTACCTTGGTGTACGCCGGCAGGGTGACGCGTGGCGACGGAAACTGGGCAAAGTCGAGGTCCGGCCGCTTGCCCACATAACTGATTGCGGTGCCGAGGTTGAGGCCACCACCGCGTCCGTAGGAAATGGTCACGGCGCCCGAATGGGTTGGACGACGGATGAGCGCATCTCCAGGGCGATCGCTGCCCTCGTAACTGGGATCGGTCTCGGTGACACGCGGCTCCGCGATGGTGTAGCTCGCTGTAGCCCGCCAGCTCTCAACAGGATAAAGCGCGATCTCCGTTTCGACACCGTTGGAGCTGGCCGCCGTCAGGTTGGCGAAGCTTCCTTTGAAGTCGGGCGGGGGTCCGCTGACGTACTGGATGAGATCCGAAAAGCGCTGATTGAAGTAACCCGCACTGATGCGAATCAGATCAGGACGGAAGCTCGTTGTCAGGCCGATTTCCGCGGACCGGATTTTCTCCGGGCGCAGATTCGGGTTCCCGACCGTGAAAAGCGTGGGCCGAAGCTGGTTGAACGCCGGCGCGTTGAACGCGGTGCTGATGGATGCCCGCGCCTTGAGCCCGGGCGCAACGCCGACGTTCGCCCCAACCCGGTAGGTCGCGAATCTGTCATAATCCGAGTTGTCATCGACGCGACCGCTCAAGGTGTAGGACAGCCGCTCGAGTGGATTGCCGAGGATCTCTGTGTAGTACGCGACGTTGTGGCGGGATGCATCAAACGCGTCGGTTTGGGTGGTCGGTGCACCCACATCGCCCGATCCGGTCGCGCTGTTCTCATGTTCTTTCTCGTAGGTTCCACCGAAAGTGACGGTCGTGCCGGCAGGAAGGAAGAACGCTGCGCGTCCCTCGACATTTCTTCGGTACCCACGCGACGTAAACCTCGAGTGCTGGGGTGTCGGTGATCCAAACGTGACCGCGATGTCATCGGTGATGTCGGACACGTCGTTCGTGCCGGCAAGCAGGCGACCCTGAGCGTGTTGGCCGAAATTGCGCCCCGCATCGAGACCAACGGTCAGACGATGCTGAGTACGATACGCGTTGCTGTCCACCGGTTGCCCGGTGAAATCGGTCGGAAAGTGGAATTCCGCTGCAGTGTAGCGCGCCGACACCCTGGCATCGCCGGCGCTGCCGCTGGCGAGGGTGACATTCGAGCTGAGGGTTCCGTTCTTGTACTGATTGTTGAACGGAATAACCCCATCGCTGGAATGATGGGCGGCGCCGAGGGTCAAGCCATTCAATCCGCGTGACGCTGAAAGATCCCCGTCGGCGTCGAGTGATCCGTAGGTTCCGCCACGCACGCCGAGCGACGCGTGTCTCGCGCCGTCGGGCCGGCGCGTGAAGATCTGGACCACACCCGTGGCCGCATCCGCTCCGTAGAGTACGCTGGCGGGGCCGCGCACGATCTCGATGCGATCGATGTTGTCGGTGGTGAGATGGCTGAAGTCGAAGTACCCGCCCGGCGCATTTACCGGCACGCCATCGATGAGGACTTTCGTGTAGCGGCTTTCTCCGCCGCGAAGAAAGAGCGACGTCAGGGCGCCGTAAGATCCGCTCTGTACGAGCGTCGCTCCCGGTACTTCGCGGAGGGCGTCCGTCACACGCGTCACTCCGCGGGCGCGCAGGTCGTCGCCCGAGATCACCGTTACGGCCTGGGTGAGCGCGTCGGCCGGCTTGGGGACTTTGGATGCCGATATGACGACGGTTCCCAGGTGAGTCGTATCCGGCGTTTGGGAGATCGCCGGCGTGCTATAAACTCCGAGGAGCGCGCAACTGATCGCGGCAAGAATCGATTCCAGTTTCATGTTCGACAGGGTGAAGGGTTCAGAGTTGGAGAGGGCGGCGGAGAGGAACGAGCGCGGGCGCTCCGACAGCGGGGTCGCGAGTCACGACCACCGGCCATCCGTAGATCGCTTCGAGTCTCTCGGCATTCATCACGTCGGCCGGTGATCCGCTGATGGCGACCCGGCCATGATCGAGCAGTATGATCTTGTCGGCAAACCGGGCTACGAGATTGAGCTGATGGCTGACAAGGAGCACGGCCAGTCCTGATCGGGCCAGCGAGAACAGCAGCTCGAAGATCGACATCTCGTGCGCGACGTCCAGGAACGTCGTCGGTTCGTCGAGAACGAGAGCGGGCGCACGCTGAGCCAATGCGCGTGCTATTCGCACTCGCTGCCACTCTCCACCCGACAGCGCGTTGGTATCGCGCGTCGCCAGGTCGCTGACGCCTGCCTGAGACAGTGCCTCGTTCACCGCGTGCAGGTCGTCACGTCCGGGAGCGCGCCACAGGCCAAGATGCGGATACCGTCCCAGTGCAACGTATTCCTGCACGCGAATCGGGAACGCGGTCTCCTCCCGCTGCGGAACCACGGCAATGCTTTTGGCCAGATCGGCATAGGAGAGCGATCGCACATCCCGTCCGTCGATCGACACAGAGCCGCCGGGGGTTTCGGCCCGGCGCAGCAGCGCGCGAACGATCGAGCTCTTCCCCGAGCCATTCGGGCCGGCGAGTGCGGTGAGCTGGCCACGGACGCCGACGAAGCTCACGCCGTCGACGGCGTTCACCTCCGCGCCGGGGTAGCGGACGATCAGATCCTGGGCTGCGATCATGACAACCGCCGCAGCTGCACGAGGAAGAACGGCACCCCCAGCAGCGCCGTAATCGCGCCAAGGGGAAGCTCGGTCGGCGCAGCGACGGTACGAGCCGCGAGATCGGCCGCGACAACCAAAGTCGCGCCAATGAGGCCGGCGGCGAGCAGCAGCGGTCGATGTGCGCGCAGTCCCATTCCTCTGGCGATGTGCGGCACCACGAGGCCGACGAATCCAATGAGTCCCGCCGCCGCTACGGTTGCCGCGGCCAGCAATGCGGCGAGGATGAAAGCGCGCTTTCCCGCCTTCTCCGCGTCGACACCGAGGGAGGCGGCGGTATCGTCACCGAGAGCAAGGACATCTACTTCGCGTGCCCAGTAAATCAGCGCGCCGCCGGCGAGCGCGACACTAACAGCCAGCCAGGTCACACGCCTCCATGTCGCGTCCGCGGCCGATCCCATCATCCACCACAAAGCGCCGCGAATGGTGTTTGGCTCCGCTCTCGCGAGGGCGACCATGATCGCCGCATTGGCGAACGCGCCGACGATGACGCCGGCAATGAGCAGCGTTCGCAGGTCGGCTCGCGCCGCGCGGCCGCCAGCGCGACTCACGGCAAGAGCGATGAATACCGCCGACACTCCACCGGCAAAAGCGGCGAGGGTGATCACCGGCTCGCTGGTGCCGCCAAGCGAGAACGCCAGCACCGCGCCGACCGCGGCACCGCCCGACACGCCGAGCAGATACGGCTCGGCCAATGCGTTTCTCAGAGCGCCCTGCAGGACGCCCCCGCTGGCGCCCAAACCCGCCCCAACCAGGGCGCCGAGGACGACTCGCGGAAGCCTGAGATCACGGATGATTGCAACGGCGGTCGGATCTCCCCTGCCCCTCAAAGCTTCAAAGACCGCCGCGATAGGGAGTGACACCGCGCCGCGCGCTACCGCGGTGATCGCGATCAAAAGCAGAATCGCGATCAGCGCAGGCCAGTACGCGGGGCGAAAGCGAGTCAACGAACAATGCCCGGATGCAGCAACTCGGCGAGTGAAAGCGCTGCCTCACCGAGTCGAACCGAGGGACGAGCGACCAATCCGGTGTCGACAACCAGTATCTTGCCTTCGCGCGCCGCGCGGACGATCCGCCAGCGCGGATCGGATTCGATCGCGTGCGCACCGATCGGACCAGCGAGGATGAAATCCGGATCTCGCCGCGCAACATCTTCCAGTGAAATCTGAGCGGACGGCTGCTTGATGTCGGCGTAGACGTTTCTGGCGCCAGCAATATTCACCAGCTCGTCCATGAAGCTGCCCGAGCCGACAGTGATGAGGGGCGCGTCCCAGATGTGCCAGAAGATCTTGGGGCGGGCGCTGCCACGGGTCGCTGACTGCACGCGATCCATTGTGCGATACACCGAGTCGATCACCGTCTGAGCGCGCGCGGAGTCGTCCAGGATTCTGCCAAGCAGTGTCACGACCCGCCGGAAATCAGCGATATGGTCCTGCCGCATGGCAATGGTGTTGACGCCCAACGCTCGCAGCTGATCGGCGGCTGCTCGGTTGTCCTGGCTCGCGTAAAGGACGACCAGGTCGGGATGAACGCCGAGCACCGCCTCGACGTTTGGCTGCATGCCGTTACCGAGAGACTGCACCAGCCTGGCGGAATCTGGCCACAAGTCGTACTTGCTGCGTCCGACAACACGTGGCCCGGCGCCAAGAGTGAACAGGATCTCCGTCGTCGCCGGACTCAGCGAAACTATGCGACTCGGCGGGGCGCCAAGGCGCACCGAATCGCCGAAATCATCGCGGACAACGTTTGCCCGCGGACTTGCCTTGTTGCAGGCAAGCATCGCAGTGACAGCGACAAAAGTTGGCAACAGCAAACGCGTTCGAAAAAACAAAACGGACACTCCTCCCAGAGGAATGCCCGCAACGAGCACGCGCGAAAGCGCCTGACCGCCACCAGCACCTCCCCCGAGGTTCTGCGAAAGTGGCGCGGACGAGAGTCGTCTCCTGGCTCCGGGCGCTCCGACTCACCTTCCCGGCTGCTCCTGCAACCAGTGGCGTTACGAGTCGGCGTTTACTGCCCGATACAGTGGCGGGGCCGCACCGGCGTTCAACCGGTTTCCGTGGCTCCTGTCCGCGATCGATTGTTTGGCGAAGCTATCTACGTCTCAACGCCTGCGCAAGCGCCAGCACCATCGTGCCTCCGATCACGAGCGTAATCGCGACGAGGTAGCGCGGGTCGATTGTTCGCGACGATTGTGGAGGCGGAGGGAGATCGACGATGGCGACAGAGTTCTCTGGCATGTCCTGCGCGAGAAAGCGGCGGAAGTTGCGCTCGTCAACTGATACCGAATCGACTTCCTTGAGATGCGGACCGGTGACACCGCCCGTCTTCTCCTCGAGCAATATCTCAAAGACACCGGTTTCTTTTTCCAGCGGAAGCTTGAGGGGAAAGGACTTGGCGGGAAGAGAGTAGGAGAACGAGAGCTGCTTGATTCCCGGCGCCAGCGGGGCAAACACGCTGACGACGCCGTTGGCGTACGTCACCGCGGCCGCGGAAATGTCTCCCTGACCGACCTTGAAATCCCTCGCGCCGGACGCGATATGGGTTTGCCAGGTTGCTGCTTCCGGAGTATCTCCCTTCGCTACGCGGGTGACAGAACTGTCGTTCGAGATATCGTAGACCTCGACAATCGAGCGCTTCGCATTCGCGTCCGCGGTCGAAACGACGACGTGGTGCCCCCGGATTGTGAATGGCACGTGGCCCGACGTCGTGTCAAACACGATGATCTCGGCCTCGTCACCGCTGACCTTCCCCTCTGCGAGGGGCGGTGTGAAATAGGCAATGCCATCGTGCAAGGCAGACACGAAATAGATCGCGTCGTCACTGCCCGTTCGGGTGTACTTGAAGGAATAGCGCCCGCGCACATCTGACTGGGCTGAATCGAGCGGACCGGCGCGATCGGGGCCGACGCGGTGCAACACCACCCACGCGCCGGAGATGGCGTCCATCTCGCGAACTCCCGGGCGGACGATGCGACCGGAGACCTGATGCGAGACTGTCGGAAGCGCGGCCTGCAATAGAAGCAGGGCCGCAAGATTACATGTTGAACTTCCCAAAATCTTCGGGCCGCAGGTTCTCCAGGTATTCCTTCAGCTGCTCGGCTGACATTTCCTCGGACGGCTCCGCGAGCGTCTCGGGCGCGCTCTGACCTTCCTCCAAAAGCATGGCGGTAAGCAAGCTCTCCTGCGCATAAATGGGGGCCTCGAACCGCAGCGCGATGGCGATGCTGTCAGACGGACGGGCATCGATGTGCACCGCTCCCGTGTTACGAGCGATGTGCAACTCAGCGTAGAAGGTGCGATTCTCCACCTTGGTGATGTTGACGCGTTGCAGGGTGCCGCCCATCCCGATGATGAGATTCTTGCAAAGATCGTGGGTGAGCGGTCGTTCGCGCTTGAGCTTGTTGATCTCGATCACGATCGACTCGGCTTCGGGCTGGCCGATCCAGATCGGAAGCAGGCGAGCTCCACCCTTCTCCTGCAGGATGACCACGTAGGAGTTGGTGGATCGGTCGAGTCCCAGTCGCATCACTTCGACTTCAACGAGCTGCATGCAAACAAATTAACGTCGTGGCCGGAAACTAGAAAAGCTGACCCCTCGGGCCAGCTTTTCATCACCTTGACCGGCGGGGGTGTTTACCGCGATTCGACGGCCTTTTTCAGGTCGGAAACGCGATCGAGCCGCTCCCACGTGAAGAGCGTTCCCTTCCCATTCTTTTTGGGAGTGCGACCGAAGTGTCCGTACGCTGAAGTCGGACTGTAGATGGGCTTCCGCAGATCCAGGGCGTTGATGATCCCCTTCGGGGTAAGATCGAAGACTTTGGAGATCGCCTTCATGATCGCCGTCTCCGGCACGGTGTTCGTCCCGAAGGTGTCGACGTTAACCGAAACAGGCTGGGCGACTCCGATTGCGTAAGCGACCTGGACCTCGCAGCGGCGAGCGAGCTTGGCGCCGACGATGTTCTTGGCGACCCACCGCGCCGCGTAGCAGGCGGACCGATCGACTTTCGACGGATCCTTGCCGCTGAAAGCTCCGCCGCCGTGACGGCCCATGCCGCCATAGGTATCGACGATGATCTTACGACCGGTGAGTCCGGCGTCACCTTGCGGTCCGCCGATGACGAAGCGGCCGGTGGGGTTGATGTGGAATTTGATGCTCCTGTCGCGAAGCTCCTTCGGAATTACAGGCTCGATCACCTCGGAGATGATGGCTTCGCGAAGCTTCTTGTTGGAAACCTGTTCGGAGTGTTGGGTCGAGACGACGACGGTCTCCACTCCAATCGGCACGCTGTCCTCGTACAGAACGGTCACCTGCGATTTTCCGTCGGGCCGCACCCACGAGCCGTCTTTGGACCGGCGGAAAGCAGCCAGCCTTTCAGTGAGGCGGTGGGCGAGCTGGATCGGCATCGGCATCAGCTCGTCGGTCTCGTCTGTCGCGTATCCGAACATCATTCCCTGATCGCCGGCGCCGCCGGTGTCTACTCCCTGGGCGATGTCGGGCGACTGCTTATCGATGGTGCTGATGACCGCGCACGTCTTCGAATCGAAGCCGAACGAAGCCTCATTGTAGCCGATCCGGTCGATCGTGGAGCGCACGATCTCGGGGACGTTTACGTATGTCTTGGTGGTGATCTCTCCGGCGACGCAGGCGAGGCCGGTTGTGACTAGAGTCTCGCAGGCTACGCGAGCCAGGGGATCGTCTTTGAGTATTGCGTCGAGAATGGCGTCCGAGATCGCGTCAGCAACTTTGTCAGGGTGGCCTTCGGTGACGGATTCAGATGTGAACAGATGGCGATCGAGCACGAAATTCCACTACCCTATGTGATGATGATCGGCGGCAACGGTCGCGCGCCGTACTATTCGCGCGCCGAGGATGTCTTCGACCCACCGGAGCCTTCGAAGATATTTCCTTCGCCGTAGTCAGGCAACCCGTCGCGCAAAAATGGCGCGTCGCCGAACGCAGCCATCAATCGCCGTTTCAGCTCGCCTTCCGCCTCTCTGGCTGTGCGCGATGCGAGCGCGGCGTTGGCCGCTTCGGCGGCGACACTGACGCTGACGCCACGCACGATCCTCTTCACCAGCGGGACCGCGCGTCCGGCGACGCTCAGCGAACGAACACCGAGGCCAATCAGTGCGAATGCCATCAGGGGCTGCGATGCCATCTCGCCGCAAACGGCAACCTCGAGGCGGTGCGCCACGCCGACGTCGACGATGCGCTTGATGAGAGTCAGCACTGCCGGGTGGAGCGGTGTGAACCGCGATGCGAGGTTGGCGCTGCCACGATCGACGGCGAGCGTGTACTGCACCAGGTCGTTGGTGCCGATGCTGAAAAACGAGACATCGTCGACCAGCGTGTGGACCGAAAGCGCGGCCGCTGGCGTCTCCACCATCACACCCAGTGGAAGGTCGTGGCGGTAAGGCACGCCTCTGGCATCGAGCTCGGCCGCCGCCTCATTCAACAGGTGCTTAGCCTGCTTGACCTCGTCGAGCGTAATGATGAGCGGGAACATTATTCTCACGTCGCCGTGCATCGCGGCTCTGAGCAGCGCGCGCAGCTGGGTTTTGAACATCTCGGGCTCGTCGAGGCACATCCTGATGGCGCGCCAGCCGAGAAATGGATTCGGATCCGTCGGGTATCCGCCCATGGGCAACTTGTCGCCGCCGACATCGAAAGTGCGGATGACGACTGGCCGGCCGCCGAACGCCTCGACAACGTGGCGATAGGCGCGGTACTGCTCCTCTTCGTCCGGCATGGTGGCGCGACCCACGACCAGAAACTCAGTGCGCATCAGTCCGACGCCCTCGGCTCCGCTGTGCGCGGCGAACTGCGCTTCCTCTGGCAAGTCGACGTTTGCCCTCAACGTCACCCAATGGCCGTCGAGCGTGACGGATTCCGCTGCGGCGAGTGCCTGCAGCTCCTTGTCCTCGAGCGCCTGAATCGCGCGGCGCTCCCGATAGGTCTTGATCTGGCCTGGCGTCGGATCGATGACGAGCACGCCGGATGTCCCGTCGAGGATCACGTGCTCGTTCCCGTTCAGGATCTCGGTCGCGTTGCGGAGACCTACGACCGCCGGCAACCCAAGTGAGCGGGCGAGTATCGCGACGTGAGATGTGCGGGTTCCCGCGTCGGTGGCGATTCCGATTATCGCCTCGCGATCGAGCTGCACGGTGAGGCTGGGGGTCAGGTCGTGGGTCACAAGGATCCTGTTGGACCCCTTGGGCAAATCGACGGGATCGTGATCCGGTAGTCCGAGCAGGATGGACAGCACTCTGATGTGAACGTCGATCAGGTCGCCGACCCGTTCGCGCAACATGGGCCGGGCGTGACCGGCGAACTGCTGCCGCCACTCGAACAGCACGAGGTCAAACGCCTTCTCAGCGCCGAGGTTCTGGTGAATCAACTCCTCGACCTGCCGCAGGAGCTCCCCATCCTCGAGAATGGAGATCTGAACGTCGAAGATGGCTGCCTCCTCGGGTCCGGCGTGCTTCTCGGCACGAGCACGGATCTGGCGCAGACGCGCTCTCGCCAGCTCCAGTGCGGCGTGAAACCGCTGGGTCTCGCTGGCAATGGCTTCATCGGGAATGATGCGGTGCCGGACATCCGGCACCTCCCATCTGAGCAGATGGACCTGGCCATCAACTATTCCCGAGGAAGCCGGCATGCCGGCGAGGGCTTTAGCCACTAGCTCTCCCCGAACTTGTTGGCGATCACCTTAGCCAGTGCGTCGAGGGCCGCCTCGGCATCGTCACCGAGGGCCCGAAGAATGATGGTGGCACCGAACTCGGCGGCCAGCATCATCACACCCATGATGCTCTTGGCGTTCACCTCCAGATCGTCGCGCACGATGGTGATGCTGCTCTTGAACTTCCCGGCGGTCTTCACGATCTCAGCGGCCGGACGAGCATGGATCCCCAGCTTGTTGACGATTTTTACTTCGCGCTCTGGCATCAGGTCAGCACCGAGTAGAGTACGAACACCGCGAGAACTCCGAGAGCAATGCGCCACCCCTCCGCCCGCTCGCGAACGCCCGCGAGCAGCAGAATTCCGATCAAGGCAGCGACAATGATTCCACCTGCCAGCGCCCGACCCGGTCCGGCAATGCGCTGAAGAGCGAGAGGCAACGCGACTCCAGCCATCAACGCCGCCGCTCGACCGATGTAGTCCGGCCCCTGCCTCAGCACCGGATTGCCCAGCGCCGAGGCAACGTTGAGACCGCGCGAGAGACCGATCCGAAGTCCCCATGCCCGGAGGAGAAAGTGGCCGGCGTTGTACAGCAGTAGAAATGTACCAACCACTGCCAGAGCCGAACCCCCCGCGCCGAAGACGCCGATGGCGACCAGCGAGCAGAACGGCAGCCAGCTCGCCCAGACGAGACGGTCGCCCACGCTTCCGAGCGGTCCGGCCAGCGCGGTACGAAAGCGCTCGATTCTCGTCGGATCGACTCCGTCGAGCTCGGCGCGAGTCAGGGCGCCGACGGCAACTCCAGCCAGGTATGGATGCGCGTTGAAGTAGCGCGACTCGCGCGCCAGCGCGGAGCGGTAGGCCCCTCCGTTCGTCCCGCCGGGCAGAAGCCTCAGAGCGGGCTCCATCACGAATCCGACGCCGGTGCCAAGCAGAGTCTCGTAGTTCCAGGATCCCTGGACAGCGAGCAGCCGAAAGTACATCGCGGCCCTGACCCGAAGCGGCAGGCTGAAGTCGGTGGTCTCTGTCATTGTCTCATGAGCAGCGAGGCCGGCCACAGCAGCAGCCCGGCGAGAAAAAACCAGAGGACGTGCCGCACCGAGTGGAACACCTTCCAGAGAGCGCCGCCGGCGACAATGGCGGCGATCACCACAACGACTGCCCGCGAGGCAGCGGATTCACTTCCCCACACTGCGACGATTGCTCTGACGAGCGGAGCAAAAATCAGCATCGCGGTGATGGTCACCAGCGCGCCGCGCAACAAGTCGAGCGACATCCCCGTGAGATGGAATGAAAGAAGTGAATCTCGTGATCCATCCTCGAGGCGATCCCGCACGCGCTCCAGCCGCAGCGCGATGGTCCGGCGCAGCACGACCATGCTCCAGCCGCTAATGCTGGCGGTGAGGAGCGCCGCGAGAAGCGTCGCGGGCAGTGCGCCGGGCATTGCCGGCGGCTGAGCGGCGAAGAGCGAGCCGCCAACTACTCCGGCCGATCCCCATTCCGGATAGCGCGAAGCTCCGAATGGCAATGTGTCGAGCGCGATCATCTCCAGCACGACACCGATGAGGAGGCCAGCCGGCGGATTGCCGACGAACGCGCCGGCAAGCGTAGCGGAGACGATCGGCCGGGATATCATGGCCTGGGGAAAGCTCACGACGTCGAGCCCGAGCAAGGCGCCGAGGAGGCCGATCGGCAGCGCTTCGGCCAGGCTCACGTTGTCGCTCCCTCCAGTACCTCGGCCAGCGGAACGGGACGCGCGGAAGGAACGTCCTGGGCAGTCACCTCCACGCCGGCCGCTTCAAGATCTCGCAGCTGTTGTTCTTCGTCCGGCGTCAGATAGATGTAGCGCAGCTTCTCGGATCGACCCGCGCGATGATGGATGCCGCCGAGATTTACGCTGCCGATTGCCTTCACACCTTTCACGAGCCCGTACATGCTGGCGATGTCTCCAGACAGAATAAGTGCTGGCCGGGCATCGCTCGCGTACTTCTGGTGATCCCGGATCGCGGTGGGAACGTCGGCGAAGACGACTTCCATCTCCGGGGGGACGGCCATCCGATAAAGCTCCTTCTCCCAATCGCTCGCTGCCACCATGTCATCGACGAGCACCAACAGCCGGATGTTGAGGGGCTGGCCCCAGCCGACTACCACTTGTCCGTGGATCAACCGGTCATCGATCCGATAGAGGTGGATCCCCATTCAGAGGCCGACCACGATCAGCGATGCCTTTCCTCTCTCAGCGGCCGCGCGAGCGGCTTCGGTTGGCGAGATGTCCGTGTTGAAGACGAAATCGAGCAGAGTGGCGAGGTTTACTCCGCTCACGAGGACCAGCCCCGGCGTGTCCTTCACGATGCGGCGCGCTGCAATCGTGGCGCTTCCAGCCGGCAGGTCGGTGAAAATCACCCGAGCACCGGTACGCGTCAGCTGATCGCGAATGGTTCCCTCAATGTCCTCCGGCGTCATGCCCATCATCGAAAGCACGACAAGCTTGTCGGCCATGCCGCAGATCTGACCAACCGCGGAGACGAGTCCGCCGGCAAATTCGCCGTGACCGACGACGATGGCGCGCGGTTTATTCGGGCCGCCGCCCGTGTTCTCATTCATGATCTTCCTGCAGATACTCGCGAATGTTGTTTGCTGCCGCCGCTTGCATGCGACCTACAAGTCGCTCGTTGAAAGCCTCAGCGGAGTTTACGCCTGAGTAGCGGAGGAGATGGTTCATGGCGATGACTTCCGCCACTACCGTGATGTTCTTCCCGGGGTTAAGGAAAACCGTCACCCTGGGCAGGTCGACGTCCAGAATGTTGGTCGTCTCCATGTCGAGCCCGATCCTCTCGACGATCGCATGCTGATCCCACTCCTCCAGCTGTACCACGACCTCGATGCGTTTCTGCTGGCGAACGGCACGGATGCCGAATATGGCCTTGATGTCGATCAGACCAACGCCGCGGATCTCCATGTAATGACCCTGAAGGTCGTGAGCCCGTCCGATCAGCACATCGTTGCCACGCTTGCTGGTGATGACAAGATCGTCGGCCACGAGCCGGTGTCCTCGCTCCACCAGATCGAGCACGCATTCGGACTTGCCAATCCCGCTCTTGCCGGTGAAGAACAGGCCGACGCCAAAAACATCCGCCAGCGACCCGTGAAGAGAGACCGTCGGCGCGAACTCCATCTCCAGGACTGGCTTGATGCGGCGGTAGAACTCTGCCGTTTTCAGCTTCGTCCGAATGACGGGGACGCCTGCCGCGCTGGCGGCCTCCTTGAGGCCGGTCGGCAAACGCTGGCCCTTGGTGACGAAGACCGCGGGAATCGGAAATGAAAAAAACAGCTCAAGAATCTTCTTGCGCTCCGCCGGGCTGAGCGACGCGAGGTAAGTGATCTCTGTCTCACCCAGCACTTGCAGCCTCTGGGCGGAGAATCGCTTCACATAGCCGGCGAGGACAATGCCGGGGCTCGACACCTCCGCATTCCCCACCGGGCGGTCCAGGCCTGTTCCCGGTTCCAGCTCTTCGAGCTGCAGTGTTCCGCGCAGCCGGTCGAGCAGAGATCCTACTGTTACCTGCGGGTTGGCCATCCCCACTCCGTTCGGTTCGAGCTGCTGGAAATCATTTCGCGATCACTTCCTCAAGATGCGACAGGGTTTCGCTGGCCGCGCGGTCCCAGGTGAATTTCTCGGCGAAGCGCCGCCCGGCGCCGCCCAGGACTTCGACGAGGTCAGGCGACTTGACCAATCCTCGCATGGCCGCGGTCATGGCGTCGTGATCGTTGGGCGCGACCAGAAAACCGGTCTCACCATCGATCACCGATTCTCGAATCCCCGGCGAGTTTGCGGCAATCACGGGAGTTCCGGCCGCGGCAGCTTCAAGATTGCTGATTCCCCACCCTTCCTTCGGCGAAGCGAGTACGGATGCCCAGGCGCGGCGGAGAAGATGGAGTTTCTCTTCTTCAGGAATGAAGCCCAGAAATTTCACTCTCTCTTCCAGACCGAGAGATTTTACCAGACGCTCGAGTGAAGCGCGATAGTCGCCGGTGCCGGCTATCTCCAGTTTCGCACTGAGAATATTCAGGCCCGCGAACGCACGAATCACGATGTCGACGCGCTTGTACTTCTTGAGCCTGCCGAGATAAACGAATAATGGCTGCTCGGCTCGCTCCGCCTGGTTGGGAGTCAGCCTTGCCGAATCGACGCCGTTGTAGATGACGCGAATGGATTCGGGCGGGATTCCCCGTGATGCCAGGTCCTGGGCCGTGCTCTGGCTCACAGCCTGGAACGGGACATCCTTGTAAACGGCGGCGAGGGGTTGCTCCGAAAGCCAGACGGCGGCCGCGATCGGCGGCGAGGCCTCACGAAAGACAGTCGAGCCGAAAAGATGGTGCACCAGAGCGACGAGTTTCCTGATCCCCCAAAGGGGCGTGTACAGCGGAACCTTGTTGAGGTCCTCCACGACGACATCATAGTCGTTGCGTTGGAGGTGCTCGGTGTAGTAACGCCGGGCCACGAAAGGGTAAGTGTGGCGGGTACCGGTGCGATGGACTTCGATCCCAGACAAATTGACTCGTTGCTGTGCACCCGCCCATGAGCTGCACAGCAGATCGACACTGTGGCCGCGAGCGACGATGCGACTGAAGATCTCCTGAAGGTGCAGCTCGGCTCCGCCCGCCTGCGGATTGGTGACGTCCTGCCAGTTGAGAACGAGTATCCGCACTAGATCATGCCGGCCTGTCTGGCGAAGGCATCGAGCACACCATTGACGAACTTGGCACTGGCGGATGTGCCGAATCGCTCCGCCAGGCGAACCGCTTCCTGAATCGCTACACGAGGGGGCGTTTCACCCTTGATCAATTCAGCGGCGCCAAGCCGGAGTACCGAGCGCTCGATGGCTCCGAGCCGCTCCAGTCGCCAGTTCGTAGTCAGATCGGCGAGGCGCGAGTCGAGCGCCGTTCCTGCCTTGGCCACCTCGCGAACGAGCAGTCCGGCGATGCGCCGCTCTTCGGGCTCGACGGCCAGATCGTCCCAAACCTGGGTGGCCACTCGATCGAGATTCTTGCCACCCCGCATGTCCCACGCGTAGAGCGCCTGGAGCGCTCGAGCGCGGGCGCGCGATTCAATCCGCATCGTCCGGCGAGAGGCGGTTGTACAGATCGATCATCTCCAGGGTCGCCACCGCGGCGTCGAATCCCTTGTTGCCGTGGGGGCCGCCGGCGCGCGCCTCGGCCTGTTCGTCGGTGTCGCAGGTGAGAACTCCGAAGCCGATCGGCGTCTCCGATTCCGTGCTCGCGGCCGCGAGACCACGTGAGGACTCGCCGGCGATGTAATCGAAATGGGCGGTCTCGCCGCGGATCACGGCTCCGACCGCCACGGCTCCGTCGTACCGCTCGGTCGCCAGCAGCCATCGAGCGGCGAGCGGAAGCTCCCACGCCCCGGGGACCCAGATGACGTCAATGTCGTCGAACACAACGCCGTATTTGACGAGCGCTTCCATAGCGCCATCGACAAGCTTTTTTACAACAGGCTCGTTGAAGCGACTGGCGACGACGACAATGCGCCGTCCGACGCCGCTGGGCTCTCCGTGAAACTCGGGCATTTCAGGAAGCGAAAAGGTGTCCCAGCTTCGCCCGTTTGGCTTCGAGGTAGCTTGAGTTCTCGTCGTGCGCGATCGAGATGATCGGCACGCGTTCGTCGATGGTCAGGCCGTAGCCTTCGAGGCCGACGAGCTTGCGCGGATTGTTGGTGATGGGTCGTATCGTCTTGAGGCCGAGATCGAGGAGTATCTGGGCACCGATGCCGTAGTTGCGCAGATCGGGCTTGAAGCCGAGCCTCTCGTTCGCTTCGACCGTGTCAATTCCCTGGTCCTGCAGCTCGTAGGCCTTGAGCTTGTTGAGCAAGCCGATCCCGCGACCCTCCTGGTCCAGGTAAACGACGACTCCTTTGCCTTCCTTGGCGATCATCTTCATCGCCGTATCCAGCTGCCAGCCGCAATCGCAACGGAGTGAATGAAAGACGTCGCCCGTGAGACACTTGGAGTGCATTCTCACCAGCACACTGGAATCGGGTCCGACATCTCCAAGGACGAGTGCAATGTGCTCGTGGGAGTCGACGTCGTTCCGGTAGCCAAGCACCTTCCAGGTTCCCAGCTCGGTCGGAAGACGCGCTTCCGCGACGCGATGCACGAGTCGCTCGGTCTGCAATCGATAGGCGACGAGCTGTGCGACCGTTATGAAGGTGAGGCCGTGCTTCTGTGCGAACTTCTCCAGCTCCGGCCGGCGGGCGCTCGAGCCGTCCTCGCTGAGGATTTCGCAGATCACGCCGGCGGGGCTGAGACCAGCGAGCCGCGCCAGGTCGACCGCGGTCTCCGTATGCCCCACACGTTGCAGTACACCGCCGTCGCGCGCGCGCAGCGGAGGAACGTGGCCGGGGCGACGCAGATCGGAGGGAACGGTCTTTGGATCCACCGC
Source organism: Gemmatimonadaceae bacterium (assembly GCA_035997625.1). GTDB lineage: Bacteria > Gemmatimonadota > Gemmatimonadetes > Gemmatimonadales > Gemmatimonadaceae > UBA4720. Next base: position 39,445 of record DASYIM010000092.1, on the reverse strand, counting down.
CACGCGAATCGTCTTGGCGCGATCCTGGGCGCTCACTCCGGTAGTAATGCCGAAACGCTCGTCGGCGTCGATGCTGATTGTGAAGGCGGTCCGATACTCGTCCGTATTCACCTCAGTCTGCGGGGCGAGCTCCAGCTGGTCGGCACGCTCGTTGGTGAGGGCAAGGCAGATCCAGCCGCCTGCCTTGCGGATCATGAAGTTGATCAGCTCGGGCGTGACGAGCTCGGCGGCGCAAATGAGATCGCCTTCGTTTTCGCGATCCTCGTCATCGGCTACGATGACGAGCTTGCCCGCCTTGATGTCGGTTAGTGCCTGTTCAACCGTCCCAAACTGCATGACCCTTAATGCTCCAGCGAGAAATCAGTGACTGAATTTAGCGAGGATGGCTCTCGCAGATAGGGCTCGAGCAGGCGCCGCACATGTTTAGCAATCATATCGGCTTCCACGTTGACCCTCGATCCAGGCTGCAAGTCGCCAAGAGTGGTGTGCCGCAATGTGTACTCGATCAATGACAGCTGCAGCCCGCGCGGCTTGATGTCGTTGACGGTAAGGCTGACGCCGTCGATCGCGACCGAGCCGTGGAGAACGAACAGCGGCTCGAAGGCGGTCGGAATCGATAGATCCACGAGGGTCGCGTCTCCGTCGCGCTCGACCGCGGCAACTGTACTCACGCAGTCGACGTGCCCCTGAACAATGTGGCCTCCCAATCGATCACTGGCCCGCATCGCTCGCTCGAGATTGACTTTCGTCCCTTTCTTCCAGTCGCCGATGGTGGTTCGCTCGATGGTCGTGGTAACGGCGGCCGCCTCGAACCAGCCGGAGCCGAATTGGCGAACGGTCAGGCACGCGCCGTTGACGGCGATGCTCTCTCCAGCCGCCAGATCACCGTAAGGCGCGCGGATGCGAAGCTCCCGCCCGGCATCCGTCTGCCGAGTGAGCTCTACCTCGCCAACCTGCTCGATCAATCCGGTGAACATTTACACCTCGCGCACTGCGTAGACCGACATTACATCCTCTCCAAGCTCAGCCCGCCTGATGATGGGAAGACTTGCCAGCCACGGCCGGAAGTCACTCCGCGAGCCTTGAAATGGGCTTAGCGCATCCGGGCCAACCGTGATTGGAGACTGAAAGATAACCAGCCGGTCTACCAGCTTTCGCTCGAGAAACTCGTGGGCGACTCGCGCTCCGCCTTCCACCATCAAATGCTGGAACTCAAAGCCGTGAAGCGCCGCCAGGGCGGCGGGGAGGTCTTCGGCCTCGAATACGTCGACGCCGGCGTTGTGGAGCGCGGCCAGACGGGAAACCGGAGGGTGGTGGGCGAAGATTGCCGTGGGAGTTTCCCGGGCCGTGCGCACAAGCTTCGACTCAAGCGGAGTCTGCGCATCGCGATCGAACACAATCCGCAGCGGCGCGACCCGCGGCCTGATTGGTCCCCGCACCGTGAGTTGCGGATCGTCTGCCTTGACCGTTCCCAGTCCGACGGCGATTGCGTCCACGTTGGCGCGAAGGCGCTGCACCTCCGCGCGTGACTGCTCGTTGCTGATCCAGCGCCGCTCGCCGGACGGGTCGTTCATTTTACCGTCGCTCGATAGCGCAAGCTTGAGCGTAACCCATGGTCGATCGGGATTCGTCGCGGCAAAGAAAAACGGAGCATTGAGCTCCAGCGCCGCCGCTTCTTCGACGCCGAAGTCGACCTGAACGCCGTAGTCGGCGAGATGACGGGCTCCGCCGCCGGCGAGCGCGGTCGGGTCAGCCGCGGCGATGACCACTCGAGCGATGCGGGCCTGGATAATCGCCTCTGTACAGGGCGGGGTCTTGCCGAAGTGATTGCATGGCTCAAGGGTGACGTACATGGTCGAGCCCTGCGCCTTATCACCGGCAGCTTTGAGCGCGACAACCTCGGCGTGGGGCTCGCCGTAGCGGGTGTGAAATCCTTCTCCGACGATGGCGCCATCGTGAACGACAACAGCGCCGACCATGGGGTTCGGCGCTGTTTGACCCCAGCCTTGCTGGGCGAGGGAAAGCGCGCGACGCATGTACTCCGCGTCGCGGCCGTCGTTAGAACCCGAATCGAGCTCCGAGAGATCCGTAGAGTCTTGAATCGGCTGCCTGTGTGCCACTGAAAGTATTAAAGGTGTTGATCGTGCCGCCGGATACCTGACCAATTTCGGCATTGAGCTTGAAAACCAAAAGGTTCATCGACAGATCGCCGAAGAAATTGGTGCGCGTCAGGCTCTGGGACATTGCAATCGGCCCGGCGTTCGTAGCCGGAACTGGCGGCACGGCGCGCGCGGCGACGTGGACGCCGATGTCAGTAGACGCGTCGTACTTGTCCTGGCCGACGCCGACGGCCAGACCAAAGATCAGAAGATTCTTGCCCGCCACTACGCGCCACGCTTTTGTTTTGAGGCTGATATTGTTGGCGTAGAGAGAGTCGCTCCCGGTATGACCAACAAGGTTGACGGTCGGCATGTCGCGAACCAGATAGCTCACTGAAACGCCCGGGATCAGCAAACTCTCCTGGAGAATCCCAATGCGGGCGCCATATCCGAACTTGAGCGATCCGTTTGGGACCGTGACATTCACGCCGCTGTTGTTGAACTCGGGGACGTATGCCGCGCTGACGAGCAGGTCGACGCCTCCGACGTTGGTGAGAGCAAGCGGAATCCCCTTGAAGACTCCGAGCGCGAGATCCGCGGTTGGCATCGGGAAAACCTGAGACTTCGTGTCGAAACGAGTGCTGGTGGCACCCGTTACAGCAGGCGTCACGTTTTGAACCTGCGGGAGGCTGCCCTCAACCAGGTTGACTCGGAGGCCAACCGAAAAATGGCCCAGCCCGCCGAGGTTCCCGGTCTGACCAAGCGTTGCGTTACCGCCGGTGATGCTCACCCCAAGTTGCGGGGCGATGTACTTGAACACGTCAAGTGCTTTCTGACAGGCGTCCTGCGAGGCACGAGCCTGGTCTGGTATGCCCAGACCGTTTACCGTGCCCGGCGGACAACGCTGTGTATCGATTCCCGTGCCCTGAGCCGCGACGGAAGTCGCCGTCAGAGCCACGAGTGCGAACGAAACAAACAAACCAGCTTTCATTGGTTCTATTCCTCAAGAAAGTTTGACCGCGCCCGTGCCGGGTTTGAGCGAGCCGATTTGCCAGCCCGCCAGCCCCGCCGCGGATGCCGCCGACAATACCGCTTTTTCGTCGGACGGCGCGCAGATGATCACCATACCTACACCCATGTTGAACGCCCTGAACATCTCGGCGCGTTCAACCTGCCCTGCTTCCATAAGGACCCCGAAAACGCCCGGAACCCTCCAGCTCGCGAGGTCGATCACAGCATCCAGAGTCGGCGGTAGCGCGCGATCGAGATTCTCGGGCAGCCCACCGCCGGTGATGTGAGACATCGCATGCACGCGGTCCAGCACCGGCCTTAGCGCCGGGAGATACGACCTGTGCTCGGCGAGGAGCACATCTGCAACGGTCCCGCCACCACCCGGGAAAGCGTCGGTTAATCGCAGCTTGAGTCGGTCCGCGACGATCTTTCGAGCCAACGAATAGCCGTTGGTGTGCAGCCCCGAGCTTGGAAGAGCGAGCAGCACGTCGTCGGGCTTTACCCTGTGAGCGCCAAGCACCCCGTCTTCTTCCACATATCCGACGATGAAGCCCGCCAGGTCGTAATCCGGAGGCGTGTACAGACCGGGCATTTCAGCTGTTTCTCCCCCGACGAGGGAGCAGCCATTCTCGCGGCATCCCGCGGCGACCCCGGCAACGACGGCCTCCACTACAGCAGGAACGAGCTTTCCGAACGCGACGTAGTCCAGAAAGAACAGCGGCAGCGCACCCTGCACGAGAATGTCGTTGACGCAATGGTTGACGAGATCGCGGCCGATCGTGTCGTGTCGGTTCGCCTCGATGGCGACCTTGATCTTGGTTCCGACGCCATCCGCGCTCGAGACCAGGATCGGCTTACGGAGCCCGGTGGGGACACGGACCATGCCGCCGAAGCCGCCAAACGCTCCGACGACTCCGGATGTAAATGTGGACTCTACGAGCTTTTTGATCCGCTGCTTTGCCGCGTTGGACGCATCGATATCCACCCCGGCGCTTCCGTAACGAAGCGCGTCCTCGCTCACGCTGGCAGCGCCTCCTCGAACGCCACGAGACGCCGCATGTCGCGCATCCGTTGCTCGATCTCGGCGCGCGAGACGGTCATCAGGCGCTCGATCGAGAATTTCTCCACCGCGAACGAGCCCATCACCGAGCCGTAGATCATCGCCCGCCGCATGTTGGCTTCGCTCAAATCGTTGGTGGCGGCGAGGTAACCGATAAATCCGCCGGCGAAGGAATCGCCCGCTCCGGTGGGATCGAAGACGTTCTCCAGCGGGAACGCCGGCGCGAAAAAGATCGAGTTCTCGGTGAACATGAACGCGCCGTGCTCGCCCTTCTTGATGATGACGTGCCGCGGGCCGCGCGCCATGATCCATTGCGCGGCCTGGACGAGATTTGCCTTCTCGGAGAGCTGGCGCGCTTCCGCGTCATTGAGCGTGACGAGGTCGACCTTGCCCATCAGCGTCAGCAAATCGGGGCGCCGGCTCTGGATCCAGAAGTTCATGGTGTCGCAAGCGACCAGCTTTGGGCCTTCCACCTGCTCGAGAACGTCGAGCTGGAGACGCGGGTCGATGTTGGCGAGAAAAACGAACGGCGACGACCGAAGCTTCTCAGGAATCTTCGGACTGAAGTGCGAGAAGACGCCGAGATGGGTCTCGAGAGTCTCAGCCGAGTTGAGATCGTGACGATACCTGCCACGCCAGCGGAACGAGCTCCCTTCCGCCCGCTCCAGGCCGCTGTAGTCGACCCCGCGTTTCTTGAGCGGCTCGAGCTTGTCGACCGGATAGTCCGAACCGATCACACCGACGACGCTCACCTTGGTGAGATGGCTCGCTGATGCTGAAAAGAAGTTGGCGGAGCCGCCCAGAACGTCGTCTGCCTTCCCGAACGGAGTTTCAACGGAGTCGAGCGCAACGGAGCCCACGACCAATACACTCATTCGTTATTCACTTGGAAGTTGTCAGCCAGCTAATGGTAACGATGCCGGTGTCGTCAGCAACTACATGCGCTCCGGCGCGGTAACGCCGAGAATCCGGAGACCGTTGCGCAGCACGATCTGTGCGCTTCGCGCCAGCGCGAGCCGGGCGCGTGTCACGTCTTCGCTCTGCTCGAGCACGTGGTGCTTATGGTACCACAAGTGTGCGAGCCGGGCTGTCTCCAGCAGATAGTTGGCGATGCGGTGGGGCTCGAGCGTTTCCGCCGCGGATTGCACCAATTCGGGAAAATCGAGCAGCGCTTTTATCAAGGCCTGCTCTTCCGGCTCGCTCAACACCCCGAACTCCACACCCTCCGCGGAAACGGACGAAGGGTCGATCGCTCCCACGCGAAAGATTCCGCACATCCGGGCGTGCGCCATCTGGATGTAGTAGACCGGGTTCTCCTCGGATTGGGCCGCGGCGAGATCGACGTTGAAGATCAGCTGAGAGTCACTCTTCCTCATGAGAAAGAAGTACCGTACCGCGTCGCGTCCTACTTCGTTCACCAGGTCACGGACCGTCACGTAACTGCCGGCGCGCTTGGAGATTTTCACTTCCTCTCCATGCTTCATCACCGTCACCATCTGGTGCAGCACGTATTCGGGGTAGCTCTCCGCGACGCCCATGTCGAGCGCCTGCAGTCCGGCTCGAACCCGGGTCACCGTACTGTGGTGATCGGCGCCCTGGACATCGATGGCCCGCTTGAATCCGCGCTTCCACTTGGTGACGTGGTAGGCGACGTCGGGCAGAAAATAGGTGTAGGTGCCGTCGCGCTTCCGCATCACGCGGTCCTTGTCATCGCCGAACTCGGTGGTGCGCAGCCACAGCGCGCCCTCGTGCTCGTATGTCTTTCCCGACGAGACCAGAAGCCTCACCGTCTCGTCGACCATGCCGTCAGTGTAAAGAGACGACTCCAGGAAATAACGATCGAACTTCACCCCAAAAGCCTGCAGATCGAGATCCTGCTCTTTCCTTAGCTCGCGCACGGCGAACTCGCGCACATGCAGTCCGTCGCTGTCGGCAGCGTAACGTTCGGCCAACTCACGGATGTATTCGCCGTGATAGCCACCTTCGGGAATCTCCCCTGGCTTGCCCTTCAATTCGCTCAGCCGCGCCTCGACGCTGGCGGCGAGGTTCTCGATCTGCGCGCCGGCATCGTTGTAGTAGAACTCGCGCGTGACCGTCCATCCGGTGACCTCGAGCAGCGTCGCAATGGCATCGCCGAGCGCGGCCTGACGTCCGTGACCGACGTGCAACGGACCTGTCGGGTTTGCGGAAACGAATTCAATGTTGACGACGCGCCCGGCGCCGACCGCACTGCCTCCGTACTCGGCGTCGGCGGTGATGACGTCGCGGAGTCCCGACGCAATTCTTCCCGGGTCGATCCAGAAGTTCATGAATCCCGGCCCGGCGATGTCGATCTTGGAGACACCGGCACGATCCAGCTCCATTGCGTCGCGCAGCTTCTCGGCGATCTCCCGGGGAGGCGAGCGCAGCGGTTTCGCCAGGACCATGGCGAGGTTCGTCGCCAGATCGCCGTGAGAGGTTTCGCGAGGCCGTTCCAGCAACGGGTCGACGTCCTCAGGCGCGCCGAGGCCGCGCGCCGCGCGAATCAGCTCGGTGCGAATCTGTTCAGCAGCCGTCATTCGTTGGTCTTCTTCTTACCGGACGAGGGCTTCTCTGCCGGCGCGGGGGCGGGGGCGGGGGGCTTAGACTCCGCGGCGGGCTTCGCATCGGACGATGATGGGGCATCCGACTTTGGCGCCGACTCATTCTTTGAATTGTCGGATCCTTCGGAGCCACTCCCAGATTTTGACTTCTTCCCGTCCTTCCCGTAGTCCGTGATGTAGAAACCGGTTCCCTTGAATACCAATCCCGCTGGCGACATCTGACGCTCCGCCGTTTTGCCGCACGTGGGGCATAGAACCTCGCGTGGCGCGCCGGCAATGGAGCGATAGAATTTCTCGAAGTCGTGGCCCTCCGGGCAACGAAACTCGTACGTGGGCATTGGGATTGTGGGAGGGGGGCGGCGCTGTATGAAACCTAGTTTACAGAGGGGAGCGTCTCAAGCGTAGCGGGCGAGTCGGCTAGGCAGGAGGGCGGTAATATCCCCAATTCGACGCCAGAGTTTCCGCGATCTCGCCCACGGTGGCGCGCGCCCTCACGGCATCGATGATCAGCGGCATCAGGTGGGGTGTTGAAGACTTCGCGCTCGACGCCTTACCCAACACCTCGAGCGAGCTCCTGACCGCGTTTGCGTCACGTCCCTCGCGAACTCCTTTCAGGCTCTCTACCTGCGCTTTTTCGAGTGCAGAATAGTCCGGAGCCGTCACCTCCACGGCTTCGTCGCTGTCGGTGAAACGATTCACTCCGACAATGACGGTCTCCCCAGCTTCGACGCGCAGCTGATGCTCATAGGCACTACGCGCGATTTCCTCCTGAAAGAACCCCGCAGCGATCGCCTTTTCGGACCCGCCAAGGGCGTCGACTCTTTCTATGAGCTCGAGCGCCCGCTCTTCGAGAGCGTTTGTGAGATTCTCGACGTAGTAGCTCCCCGCCAGGGGATCCGCCGTATTGGTGATCCCGGATTCGTGGGCCACGATCTGCTGCGTACGCAATGCAAGCCTGGCTGCCTCGGCGGTGGGGAGGGCGAGCGCCTCGTCATAACCGTTGGTGTGGAGGGACTGCGTTCCGCCGAGGGTCGCGGCGAGCGACTGAATTGCCACGCGCACAACGTTGTTGAGTGGTTGCTGCGCCGTCAGCGTCACACCGCCGGTCTGAGTATGAAAACGCAGACGCGAGCTCGACTCCGATGCCTTGAACCGATCGCGCATGAGGTGGGCGTAGATGCGGCGCGCCGCCCGGAACTTCGCGACTTCCTCGAACAGGTCGCTGTGCGCGGCAAAGAAGAATGAAAGCCGGGGCGCGAAAGAATCGACGGACAGGCCGGCGCCGATCGCTCGATTGACGTACTCAATAGTGTTGCTGAGGGTGAAGGCCAGCTCCTGCACAGCCGTCGCGCCCGCCTCGCGAATGTGGTAGCCGGAGATCGATATCGGATTCCAGTTGGGGACCTCATCTGCGCAGAACCGAAACACTTCGGCGATCATGGCCAGGCTCGGCTCTGGCGGATAGATGTAGGTACCCCGGGCGATGTACTCCTTCAGAATGTCGTTCTGGATTGTCCCGCTCAGTTTGCCGCGAGCAATTCCACGCTCTTCGGCAGCGACGATGTACATCGCCAGCAGGGTAGCCGCCGTCGCGTTGATCGTCATCGACGTGGAGACCTGGTCGAGAGGAATCCCCTCGAGCAGCGTGAGCATGTCTTCCACACTGTCGATGGCGACGCCCGCGCGTCCAACCTCTCCAAGGGATCGTGGAGAATCAGAGTCGAGGCCCATCTGGGTTGGAAGATCGAACGCTACGGAGAGACCCGTTTGCCCGGCGTCGAGCAGCATTCGGAAGCGCTCATTAGTGCTCCGGGCGCCACCGAAGCCCGCGTACTGGCGCATCGTCCAGAGGCGACCGCGATACATGGTTGGTTGGACGCCGCGCGTGAACGGCCATTGTCCGGGATCCGCGAGATCCGATGCGTAGTCCAGCTCGGCATCCTCGGGTCGGTAAACGGTTTTTACTGGGACTCCCGAAGGAGAGATCTTCTCGCCGGGCTCGTGCCTGCTCACGCGCGCCGGCCCAGGCGCCGGCGACGAATCATCCGCCTACGGATCCGACCGCCGACAATGCGCTGTTGCTCCTGGTGCCGGCCAGAATGGTCCCCGCCGCCGCGACGTCGTTGGCGCTGCCGATGTACAGCGGAGTCCGCTGGTGAAGCTCGCTCGGCTGTATGTCAAGAATGCGATCGTGACCGTCGGTGGCTGCGCCGCCGGCTTGCTCGACTATGAACGCGAGCGGACTGGCTTCGTACAGCAGCCGAAGCTTGCCGCGTTTGTTCTTGCGGTTGGCGGGATAGGCGAACAACCCGCCGCCGAGAAGGTTGCGATGAAAATCGGCGACCAGCGACCCGACGTAGCGCGTATTCATGGGAGCGCGATTGCCGTCCTGCCCACGATAATAGCGCATCAGCTCCTGGACGTTCGGCTCCCACTGACTGTAGTAGGAGTCGTTGACGGACAGGTATCTACCGACGTCGGGCGTGCGGATGTTGGGATGCGATAACAGGAACTCGCCGAGCGACGGATCGAGTGTGAATCCATGGGCGCCCTGCCCTGTCGTGTACACCAGCATCGTGCTGGATCCATAAATGACGTAACCAGCGGCAACCTGGCGGCGGCCGGGTTGCAACATGTCCTCCATCTCACCACGGCTGCCACGGGTGATCTTCCGCACGACCGAGAAGATGGTACCGACGGGCACGTTGACGTCGATGTTGGAAGACCCATCAAGCGGATCGAACAGCAGGCAGTACTTGCCGCAGCGGAAGTTGGCGGGAATGTCGATGATGTCGGGCTCTTCCTCCGATGCCATGGCGCAAAGCCGGCCGCCGTGATCGACAGCCTTGACGATGATTTCGTTGGCGAGGACGTCGAGCTTCTGCTGGGTTTCGCCCTGAACGTTCTCCAGGTCGGTGGCTCCGAGAATGTCGGCCAGCCCCGCGCTCCGGACCTTGTTCGCGATCATTTTTGCGGCCAGCGCCAGATCATACAGCACTCCGGAGAGCTCTCCGGTAGCCTCCGGATGCAGCTTCTCCTGCTCGATGATGAAGCGCTCAATTGTTACGACTGAAGTCGCGGTGTGCTTTACCACTCAGAGTTCCTTGTCGGCGGCACCGAGGCGGGACGCGGAATACAGCCGCGCGTCTACTTCGTAAGCGTTACGCGAGTAGCCGTAACGGATTGATTGCCAAAGATAGCTTACGGGAAAGGCCCAGTCTTCCAGAAATTGGTGAACGTGCCGAAGCTCGTGCAAGAGCAGTTCCGCCGTTAAGGGCGTGGCCGGCGCCAGAAATATGGTACGGCGTAGCGTGATCGCAGCAGCAGTGCTGGTTCCGAGGGCCCAGCCGCCGATCCGCACCGGCAGCCCACCCCTGCGGTAGGTGGCTCGCGCCAGCTCAGGATACCGCTCCAGAATCTGTGGGGGCAGCTCGATCGGGTCGCCGATCAGCGCCGCACTGAGTCGCGAGACAACTCCCATCTATTCCCTTTGGCCTCGACTTCCAGGTGCACTCCATCGGTCCGGACGAGGATCGTTCCGGCTTCATCGGTACGCAACACTTCCGCGCCCGCCCGCGCAAGCGCGCGCAGCACGTCACTGCTCGGATGCCCATAGGTGTTGCGCGCGCCCACCGAGACTATGGCCAGCTCCGGATGCACGGCGCCGAGGAACGCCTCGCTGCTGCTCGTGGAGCTGCCGTGATGGCCGACTTTGAGAACATCGGCGGCCAGCTCGTCGCGCTTGTTGCCCAGCAACCAGTCTTCCTCCGGCTTTTCGGCGTCGCCCACGAGCAGAAAGCGCACGGTTCCATACCGAATCAGCGCGATGGTACTGGCGAGGTTCGGATCCTTCAGGCCCACAGTCCACGTCGAGTCGGGCGCCAGAAACGAAACCGTGACGCCATCAAGAGCGATGGAATCCCCGGGATGCACTCGATGCCAGTTGATTCCGCGAGCCTTCGCTTCCGCGAGCGAAGCGATGTACGACTCGCTACCGCCAGCGAACGCGGCGTCCCAGTATGCGCGCGGGCGGAGTTTGTCGAGGACGCTTGCCGCTCCTCCCACGTGGTCGGCGTGCGGGTGCGAGAGTACGAACGCTTCCAGGGACCCGCCGCGACGCAGAATGTAGGGCAGGATGGTCGATCTCCCCGCGTCTCCTCCGCGCCAGGTTGGTCCCGCATCGAACAAAACCCAGTGGCCGGCTGGCGTTCTCAGGAGAATCGCGTCGCCCTGCCCAACATCGAGCACATGCAGCTCGACCAGGTTCGCGTTCCCCACTGGAACGAGCGGTGCGACGACCATCGCCGCCATCGCGCCGAATCCGATGAGCATCGGCCGGACCGGAAATCGACTGACGCAGGCCGCCACGAGTGATGTGGCGGCGACTGCGCCGAGAGCCGCGACCACGCCCGTCACCGATACGGTCACCGCGGCGCCGGGGATCGCCGCCGACGCCGTCGCGATCCAGTCAAACGTGAACAGCAAAGGATGTACGGCCTCGGCGAACATGCGGGCAACAGGGACCAGCGGACCGGTAACGAGAGCCAGAAAGAGAATTGGCTGGGCAAGCGTTATCACTGGAGCGGCCACCAGATTCGAGAGCGGCGCCACAAGGCTGATCCGGCCGAAAACCCATGCAACCAGCGGGGCGGTCACCGCGCAGGCCACCAGTGATGTTATGAGCTCTCTGGCGACCTTCCCCTTCCAGCCATCGACGCGCGTCGCCAGCTGCCGCTTCCACAGAGCGCCCGCGGCAACGAGAGCAGCCATTCCCAGCACGCTCAACTGATAGCCCACGTCGATCGCAATTCTCGGTTGCACCAGCGGGACAAAGGCACCCACCGCCCATGCGGCCCACGGTGAGGTCGGACGCTGGGCGATCCTCGAGACCATGGCGACCCCGAGCATCGCTGCGGATCTGAGCGCGGGTGGCGGCGCGCCGATTACCGCTACGTATACGGCAGTCGTGACGAAGGCGCCCAGCAGCGAGGTGCGGCGTGACAGTCGCGCGACCTGAAAGAGCAGCTCCATGGCAGCCGCGATGACGGCAACATGGAGTCCGGAGATCGATAGCATATGGATCAGACCGGCTGACGCATAGCGGTCGCGCATCTCGGTTGGAATTTCATGCTGATCAGCGATGAGGAGCGCACGCGCCAATGGCGCATCATCGCCAAACGTATGATCGATCAGTCGCGCACCATGCTCTCTGATGCTTGAAAGCGCATCCCCACCGGCATCAGCCGGTCCACCGCGCGCCGTCGGCCGTTCGGCAGGAGGAGTGGTTACCGCAATGACGGCCGCGGCGGCGTATATGGCAGCGCAGGCCATCCATGTGTGTTTTCCGCGAGACCGGGCGAAGACGGCCAACGGCACGCTCGCCACAACGGCGATCCAGGCGAAGCCGCCAAAGCCGGTAAGGAGACCAGCACCATAGGCGAGGTACGTAATTGTTATGAGGGGCAGCTGGACTCCGGGTCCCTGCTGCCAGAGGCTATTCACTCATTGGGCGCAGCGCGCAATCATACGCGCCGCGACGCAATCAAACGTCGGGCGTTAAACCGCCATGGGCAGCGCGGCGCGCTGACCGACGACTTGTCCGAGGAACGTCGAGCCCGTGGTACCAGTTAGCTCCACGTTCAAATACTTCCCAATCAGCGAGACATCACCCGGGATCATCACGGTCTTGAAATCGCGGGTTCGCGACTGAAGCAAGCCACCCCGCCGCGCGGATTTCTCGACAAGCACCTCGCGTCGCTCGCCGAGGAGCTTCAGGTTGCGCTCGCGGCTGCCACCGCGCACAGTGGCGATGAGCCGGGCGAGCCTGTCGCTCGCAACCTCGTCGGAAATGGTGTCGGTGACCGGGAATCGCGTGGCCGGGGTTCCGTCGCGCATCGAGAACTTGAAGGTGTACGCGTCGTCGAATCCGACCCGCTCGACGGCGTTCAAGGTTTCCTGGAAATCCTCTTCGCTTTCACCGGGGAACGCGACGATCACGTCGGTGGTCAGCGCGACAGTGGGAATCGCCGCGCGCAAGCGGTCGACGCACTCCAGGTATTGCTCGCGGGTATAGCGACGAAGCATGCGCTTCAGAGTCCGCGTCGAGCCCGACTGCATCGGAAGATGCACGTGCTCGCAGAACGCCTCGATTTCTCCCATCGCGCGAATGACTCGCTCGCTGAAGTCGTTGGGATGCGGACTGGTAAAGCGAAGCCTGCGGATCCCCGGCACTCCCCCCACGGCGCGCAAAAGATCGGCGAAGTCATGGGTGCCGTCGAAATACGAGTTCACCGTTTGCCCCAGAAGTACTACCTCCGAGATTCCGGAATCGACCACCGCCACTGTTTCGCGCACCACTTCGGCCAGCCGCCGGCTTCTTTCGGGCCCGCGCGTAGTCGGGACGATGCAGTAAGTGCACTTGTAGTCGCATCCCCGCTGCACCGGAATCCACGCCTTCACCCCGTCAAAGCGCCGGGGCGAAAAGTCCTCGTAGTGCTCCTCGAGATCGAAATCGACCGCCGTTGTGCGCATGCCTGTGCGCGCGCTTTCGATCAACGAGGGAAGCTCACGATAGCCGTCGGGTCCAATGACCAGGCTCACGTGCTTGAGACGGTCGAGGAGCTGCGGGCCCAGGCGCTGGGCCATGCAGCCGGTAACACCGAGCACGGCATCGCGCTTCATCCTGCTCTTCATCTCACCGAGGCGCCCGATCACGCGCTGCTCCGCGTGATCGCGAATCGCGCAGGTGTTGATGAGAATGACATCGGCCCCATCGGGCTGTTCGACGGAATCGTAGCCAGATGCCGTCAGCTTGCCGAGCATCAGCTCGGTATCGCTGACATTCATCTGGCAACCGTAGGTCTCGATGTAAACCGTCGGACGGGAGCTATTGAGCATTGGGGAAAGATAAGGCGCGCGACGCTGCGCCTGCCAACCTTTTATCGCGCCAGGCCGGACGCGACTGCCTGCTGGCCGGCGATGCTCTGCGCTTCCAGCGAAAGTGGATCAGAGGGGAGCTCAATGTAGAAGGAGCTTCCCTTCCCTTCAGTGCTCTTCACCCAAATGCGGCCGCCGTGCCTCTCGACGACGAGCTTGCAAAATGTGAGGCCGAGCCCGGAGCTACGGGTGCGCGGGGTACGAGGGATCTCCACCTGTCCGAATTTCCGGAAAATCACTTCGTGATACTCGGGCGGGATTCCGGGCCCGTTATCGCTCACCGTGAAGAGAACGCCCTGCCCGGCCCGTCTGGCGCCCAATTCCAGATGAACGGGATGGGATGAGTGCGTGACAGCGTTCTGAATCAGGTTCGAGAACACTCGCTTGATAAGATTCCTGTCGGCGGTAAAGACCGGCGCGTCGTCCGCGACCGACACCGCCGCCGTGGCCTGCTCCTGCTGGAAGCGGTGCCCCCACTCGTGCACCAGTTCGGCAAGCAGCGCTCCCGGAGCGATCGGCGTCAGGCTGAGCGAGATGTTCGCCTCCTCGATTCGTGCCACCTCGAGAATGTCGTCGATCAGAGCGAGCAGATCCTCCGACTTCGTCTCGGCGTCGCCGATGGCGGCCTTCTGCGGAATCGAGACCTGGCCGAAATCTCCGTCTGACAGCATTTCCAGCGTCGCCAGCACAGAGGTCAACGGCGTCTTGAGATCGTGCACGATCATCTTCATCAGGTCATCGCGCACCTTCTCCAGCTCACGCAGCTTGCGCAGGCTGTCCTCGAGCGCGTCGGTCGCCGCCTTGAGCTTGAGGAGACTGCGCACCCGGGCGCCGAGCACCAACCGGTTGTGTGGCTTGGTGAGGAAATCATCGCCGCCCGCTTCGATTCCGCGGACTCTGTCGCTGGTGTCGTTGAGCGCGGTGACGAAGATCACCGGAATACGCGCCGTGCGCGGATCACGTTTGATGCGGCGACAGACCTCGAAACCGGTCGAGCGGTCGTCGACCCCAAGGTCGCCGGCGGGCATTGCCACGTCGAGAATGCAAAGGTCGGGTTGGTTCTCGAACGCGGCAGCGACTGCTGATGGCCCGTCCGACGCGGTGATCGTCTCGTAGCCCAGGCTGTTCAATTGATCGAGCAGGAGCTCGACGTTGGCGGGGATATCGTCAGCGACGAGTATCAGTTCGGGCCTGGCTTTGCCCGCCTCAGCCATGTCAGGGAGTCACTCTCAGGCCGAAGCTGAGAATGAATCCTCGCTCCTTGATGTCCGATGCCGTTCGACTCGCCCGTTGCACCGAGAAATCGAGCGCGGCACGATCGCGCGAAAGCGGTACTCCAAGGCCGGCAGCGAAAGACGTCTCCGACACCTTTTCGTCGTTGTACGCAAAGGGCAGCGTCCGGAAGCGCGCGCCGACGCGCAGAGCGATGATTCGCTGCATCAGCCGCGGGCCGGTCGCCTCGATTCCGACGCCGGTATCCCACCCGTCGAATGCCTTGACGCCGGTGCTGGAAAGCGGTTGGAGCGAGCTCCAGGCGTCGTGCGCCACGCGGGCGGAAATGCTGGCGCCGGGAATTCCCTCGAAGACAATCGAGCCCGAAAAATGGTCAGGGATGTGGCCCTTCCCGATCAACGTGTCTCCCGACTCCGCGCGAAGCTCTCCACCCTTTCTGCCGGACACCGCGAGTGCAATTGCCCGCGATGGACGGATCTCGATCCCGGCCGACGCGGCGAAACCCGCATAGCTGATGCGGGACGTTTGGACCGTACCGATAAAAATCGCCGTATCCGGAAAAAGCTGCGAGAACGTGATGCGGTTGCTGCCAGTGAAAACGTGCGCGCCGAAGCCCACGCGAACTACCGGACTGCTCGAGTAGGCGAGTGCGAGCCTGACATCGTTAATCGCACCGAGGACTTTGTTGCGCTCGACAAGCTTAATGGTGTCACTGGCGGTTCCGACCACCTGCGTGCGGACGAGGCTGGTCTCCTGCGACCGGTCAAGGAAGGTTGACGATCCGAGTCCGAGTGTCCAGTTCTGGCCCATTGGGAGCACTCCAACCAGCACCGGAAAGCGTGCTGTCGTCGTTTTGGCCTCTCCATCGGGCACCGTGACCTTGCGCCATTCCGGCGAATACTGGAAGAACACCGCGGTCGAACCCACTCCGGCGAGCGAGGCTGGACTGGTGGCGCTCAACGGATCGAAGTCGGCGATTCCTCCGCCGGTGCCCTCGGCGCGTGCGCTGAGCCCGCCCGGTGGATATCCCAGTCCCTGAAGGCTCAACGCCCCCTGAGCGCTGGCCCTCGGAGCGATGGCAATCGCGATCAGCAGCGCGACGGCAAACGATCTAACGCGCATTACGGGAGCCCCAGCGGAACTTTGTTGGTGTAACTGATTCTCAGGCGAGGCCGCAAAGCAGCGACGACATCTTCGCTCGATGAAAAACGGATCTCGAGTGGAGAGTTGCCCTCGACGATCGGCTTGAGGACGATTGCGCGCGGCAGCGTGTCTGGCGGCTGGCTGCGCCACACCGCGACCGCCGCGGCGAGCTCGACATTTATCGTTCCGGCATCTCCCGGCCGCAGCCTGAGGGTGTCGGTGGCGATGTTGCCGATGATCTGAGCCGCCTTGGTGGGATCGGTCACCACCGTTCCCGCCAGAACGACTTGTGGCAAAACCTTCACCGTGTCGGTCGGGTCGAGCAAGGAGTTTGGAATCTGGTTAAGAAGCAGCGTCGCCCTGATTACCGTGGAAGAATCGATTATCGACGCCGGAACGATGAAGCGAACATAGATCCGCCGTGAAGGAAGGCCACCCAACACCAGCACGTTGGGCGGCGCGGCAGGCGGTGCCTTGGCGATGACCGTGTAGTCACGGAGGTTGAAGGCGACGATCTTGTCTTCGGCCGGCGTCTTCGAGAGCAGCGCTACCTGCAACGGCTTGGTGGCCGTGTCGGGTGTTGCCCGGAAAAACATGATTGGGGGCGAACCGATCTCGGTCGACTTGATAACGATCTGCGACGACAGGATGCTGGTCGCCCGGAGCCCGATGCGCAGCCGTTGATTGTTCTGGATCTTGGCAAGGACAGAGGCGTTCGAGATGAAGTACCTGGTGGAGTCCTTCAGATCCGCCGCGGCGAACGTCTGCGAAGAGATCAATCGATCGGGACGGAACAAGGCGAGGATGGCTTCAGAGGACGTGTCGTTTGCCGTAGTGTCGACGTCGTAGGCCTCGATCGTAACCGGCGCCCCACCCTTGATATGAAGCGTGTCGATGCGAAGCAGGATGTAAGCGCTGTCGACGCTGGTAATCGGTTTCGCGGTGTCTCCCGCCGGCGTGAACTTCTGCGGCAGCGAGTCGAAGCGCAGCACCACCCGAGTGTCGAGCGTGTCGCCGCGGGCGGCGAGAATAAGGGCTGCCTCAGTCCCGAGTCCAGCCAGCGACTGAACCGTGGTATCCAGCGAGACGGCGCCATCCAGAATGACGTTCTGCACCTCGCCACCGATCTGCGTGCACAGAATCGGGCACACTCCGGAGCTGTCCAGATTCTCGGAGCACGACAATATCGAAG
The DNA here is from genome assembly GCA_035997625.1 of Gemmatimonadaceae bacterium. Lineage (GTDB taxonomy): Bacteria > Gemmatimonadota > Gemmatimonadetes > Gemmatimonadales > Gemmatimonadaceae > UBA4720. The sequence continues at coordinate 22,189 of DASYIM010000092.1, read as the reverse complement.
TGAACAACGCCGCGGTCGCGAGCAATCGCGGCAGTATTGACGAAAGCTTCACTACTCTCTTCCACGTGAAGGGTTCAACACGAAGGCATGCGGAAGCAGCTCATCCAACGTCCATACTGCTTCCTTTCCGTCGCGTGTGTAGCTCGAGATCTTGATGTTCGGCGCGAATTCATTGAGGACCTGGCGGCACGCGCCGCAGGGAGGCGTCGGCTCGGCGTCGTCGGTGGCAATGGCGATCTCGTCGAAGTCCGTGAGTCCTTGTGAGACAGCGGACGCTACCGCAAGGGTTTCCGCGCAAATCGCCAGACCGTATGCCGAGTTTTCCATGTTGCATCCGATCACGATCTCGCCGCTCCGCGTCCTGAGCGCCGCGCCGACCCTGAAGTTGGAGTAGGGTGCGTAGGCGTTGATCAGGGCGCGCAGAGCGGCCTCCCGCAGGGAGGTCGTTTTCTCGGGCTCGCCTTTCATCAGACTACCAGCTCGGACAGGAACGATTTCCCACGACCGCGGAATGAGAGGCCAAACCATTCAGCAACCGTTGCGCCGAGGTCCGAGAATGTGTCGCGCTCGCCGAGGTCTCGCGGAACGACCCGCAAGCCGCCGGCGAGCAACGGGACGCGCTCGCGCGCGTGGTCCGTGGATGGAGTTGTAGGGTCGTTGCCGTGGTCGGCGGTTATGAACAGCAGGTCGTCCTCTTTCAAACGCGATGTGATGGATCGGAAGGCCGCGTCGAATTCGCGCAGCGCACCATAAAACCCCGCAACGTCGTTGCGGTGCCCGAACAGTTGGTCGAAATCTACTAGGTTGGCGAAGAGGAACCCACTTTCCGCCTTGGAAAACCACTCCTTTATCAAGCCAATGCCTTCGGCATTGGATGCCGTGTGCCGCGACACGATCGAGCGGCCGGCGAACAGATCGTCGATCTTGCCGACTCCGTTGCGGGCAATGCCGGTTTTGGCGAGTGCGTCCAACAGCGTTTCGGAGGGCGGCTCGATGGAATAGTCGCGACGGTTCGCCGTGCGTCGAAAATCTCCCGACGGTCCCGTGAACGGGCGGGCGATCACGCGAGAGACGTCGTAAGGCGGTCGCAGCATTCGGCGCGCGGTTTCACACGCGCTGTAAAGCTCCGGGAGCGGGACGACTTCCTCGTGCGCGGCCACCTGGAAGACCGAGTCGGCCGAGGTGTAAACGATCCAGCTGCCGGTGGCGAGATGATCGTCGCCATAGCGCTGAATGATCTCCGTGCCGCTCCCCACCACGTTCGCGATGACGCCACGTCCGGTCTCCCGCGCAAACTCATCGATCACCTCGCGAGGAAAGCCATTCGGAAAAGTCGGGAAGGCTTTTTCGAGGTGAACGCCGGCAATTTCCCAGTGTCCCGTCGTACTGTCTTTGCCCGCCGACGCCGGTCGCATGCTACCCCAGGCGCCGGCCGCGTCGCCGCGGCGGCGCATTCCTTCGATCGGCTTGATGTTACCGAGACCAAACGCCTCCAGTCGCGGAAGCTTCAGCCCGCCGCATGCCCGCGCGACGTTGCCCAACGTGTCGCTCCCGGCGTCGCCGTAGTCGGCCGCGTCCGGAGCGGCGCCGATGCCGACGCCGTCGAGGATGATGATTGCCGCGCGCTTCAGCTTCCAGCTCCTGTGTAGGCGCGCTCGACCCGCGACCGAAGGCCGGTCAGCAGCTCGTACGGTGACATTCCGGCCTGGTCAGCAACGCGCTCCACGGTGAGGACGGTGCTTCCCGCTCTGCCAATCAGCGTCACTGCGTCGCCAACCGCGCACCTGATCGTCGTTACGTCGATCATCGTCATGTCCATCGTCACCAGGCCCGCGATCGGAGCAACCGTTCCCTCTACGAGAACCGAGCCCGATTCGCTGAGCGCCCTCGGATATCCGTCCGCGTAACCCACGGCCAGCGTGGCAACCCGGGCTGGACGTTCGACACGATGGGTGGCGTCGTAGCTGACTGTGTCGCCGGCCTCGAGATTCCGGATCTCGACGATTGGCGCGCGCAGATTGACGACGTTCTCCGGCTGAATCGCGGCGCTGCTTCCGCTGCCGACCCCGTACAGGAAGATTCCCGGACGCACCAGATCCCACTGGCTTCGCCCCTCCCGCGCGATTGCAGCGCTGTTGGCGGCATGCAGCAATCGTGGACGCGACGGCAAAGCCGCAATCGCCCCGCGGAATCTTTCCTGTTGGATCTCCAGACTCCCATCAGCCAGCTCGGCGGAGTGAAAGTGGGTGAAGGCGCCTTCCGGAGCGAATGACTCTACCAGAGGCAGGATGCTCCGGACCTCGCGCCAGGGAATTCCGGCCCTGCTCATTCCGGTGTCGATGGAGAGATGCCACGGTCCGCCACCAGCATCGCGCCAGGCTTCGATCTCGGAAGGGAAGCCGAGGGTGGGAGTGAGGCGAGCCGCTCTCGCACGGGTCAGATCCTTCGCCAGCAACGGGGTAAAGACCACGATCGGACGGGTGACGCCCAGGCGGCGCAGCTCCTCTCCCTCTCCGACGGTGGCGATGCCGTATCCCCACGGCTCCAGCGGATCGAGCGCGCGCACGGCTGCCTCGGCGCCCAGTCCGTATGCGTCCGCTTTTATCATCGGCAGCAGCGGGACGCCCGCCCGCCGCGCAATCGCGGCTCCATTACGTCGCAACGCGCCAAGATCGATCTCGATCCGGGCGCGAGTCAAAGAGTGCTTCATTAACACCTGTTATATGTTGCGGGTAGTATATGCCTGCTCCCGAGGCCATTCAACTTCGCGCGCGACACGTTACCATGGACAAAACGACCACACACTCCCTCGACGACACCCTGGCACTGATGCGCGATTTGCGCGCCCGCTGCGAGTGGGACGCGGCGCAAACCCACGAGTCGCTGCGCCCTTACCTCATCGAAGAAGCGCACGAGCTGGACGATGCAATCCGACTCGGCAACGATCCGCTGATGCGGGAGGAGCTGGGCGACGTTCTCTTCCAGGTGCTGTTTCACTCGGTGTTGGCGGAAGAGCGCGGCGCATTCACTTTCGCCGATGTTGCGGAAAGTCTCATCACCAAAATGAGAGGCCGGCACCCGCATCTCTACGGCGACGCCGCCAAAGAGCCGTGGGAGAAGATGAAGTCAAAGCATCGGAAGAGCATCGCCGATGGGCTTCCCCCTGCCCTGCCCGCCCTGCACCGCGCGCACCGGCTCCAGGACCGCGCCGCAGGTGTCGGCTTCGACTGGCCCGATGTCGATGGCCCGGCAGCGAAAGTCGAAGAGGAGCTCGCGGAAGTGCGAGAAGAGCTTCGTAACTCCGGATCGCCGCGACCGGGCTCGCCGCCGGTTCTGGACTCGAAGCATTACGCACTCGAGGCCGAACTGGGCGATCTGCTTTTCGCGGTGGTGAATCTTTGCCGAAAGGCCGGCGTCCACTCATCGATTGCGCTCGACAAGGCGAACGCCAAGTTCGAGCGCCGGTTTCAGGAAATCGAGAGATTGGCGAAAGAGCGCGGCATCGACGTCCCTCACGCCGGGCTAGAGAAACTCGATGCGCTGTGGGAGGAAGCCAAGAGGAGCGAGCGCGGCGAAGCGTCTCGCGCGGGCTAGCCCCGCGAAGTCAGCGCTTCTCGTACTTCCAGTTTCTGCCCTTGCCCTCGGCGATCCATTCGACCGCCGTTTCCACCCGACGCTGCCGGGTGTCGGCTCCTTTTGCGCCGGCAATCCACTCGGCGTATTCCCGTCTGTGACTGGGAGGGAAACTCTCGAATGTCGTGGCGGCCTTCTTGTTCCCGGCCAGGGCTTTGGTGAGCTCGGCCGGGACGGCGACACCCTTTCTTGGTTTTACGCTGCGCGGAGTTTTCACGCCTTGCTCGTTCAGCTTCGCCGCTTCGGTTAGCCACTTCTTGATGCTCTTGTCGGGCGGCAGGTCGGAAAGCTTCGTGATAGTGCGCAGCGGACCGCCTTCCCGGTTTCCCTTGCCGCCCATCACAATCGAAGCTTTCCAGAGAATGAGGTTGCAGTGCTGCTTGAACGCCGCCATGCCGGCGAGAACGCCGTTGTAGTCGAAGTGCGGGACGCTCCACTTCATTGTCTCACTCGCTTCGGGAACCGCATCGTGAACGAGTTCGCGGAAGTGCCTGAGAATGGGTTTGGCGAAATCAGCAGACTTGGCGATGTATGCGTCGACTCGCGGATCGCGTTTACCCATTGCCTGGTCCTAGCTGTGAATCGCCGTGAATCGCGGTCTTAGCTGATCCAGGTGCCGAGAGCGAGCGCCCAGACCGACAGCAATACACCCGCGCCGGCGACGATACCAATCGCAGCAATCGACACACAACACGCGCGAAGTATCCGTGCCGACCGCGTCCAGCCGGCGGTCGTGGCTCGGCCGCGGGCACGGTCGGAGAGACCCCACGCGGCATACGACGCGAAACAAATCGCCGAGCTCACCAGAAGGAGTTGAGCGGGCGGGTTCCACCATAGCGCGGCGGAGAGCACGGCCAGCGCCGCGCCTTCCTCGCCGACGAGACGCGCAGCCGGCGCGGATCGGGCACGGTGCGCCAGAAACTCGATGAGGCTGGCGTCGGGACGGAGTGCTGAGAGAACCATCATGTCAACAAAATCCAGGGCGGTCCACGAATCCGCCAGTAGGGTTATTCGTCTGATTCCTCTTCCGCTTCCTCGGCGTGCTCGACGATATCGCCGGCCTGGAAGAGGATCCCCTCGAGCGTCTCACGCCACTGTGGGGTACGCCTGAGCAGAAACTCCAGGTCCATCCCGAAATGCTTGAACTCCTCGTGCTGTGCGTTGCGCATGATGGCGCGAGCGTCTTTGTCCTTTTCCAGCGACAGCCGCTGCTGGTACCAGCCGATTGCCTCAGCTTCCTCGATGAGCGACGCGATCATGCGCGCAAAGGTTCGCGTTTTCGCGGAGAGCTCCTCCGGCGGCTCGTGATACTGTTCAAATCCCATCGGAGTCTCCCTTAAGTTCTGAAATCGTTACGGACGCAACCGGTTCATGGTTCGCGGGAAGGCGATGGCTTCCCTGATGTGATGAATGCCGCAGATCCAGCCAACAGTCCGCTCCAGGCCGAGCCCAAACCCCGAGTGAACGAACGTCCCGTATTTCCGCAGATCGAGATACCAGTTGTACGCTTCAACCGGCAGGCCTTCTTCCTTGATCCTCGCCAGCAGCTTGTCGTGATCGTCCTCGCGCTGTGATCCACCGATGATCTCGCCATAACCTTCCGGTGCCAGGAGGTCGTCGCATAATACGGTCCGCGGATCGGCGGGGTTCTCCTTCATGTAGAATGCTTTTGCTTCTTTCGGGTAGTTGTAGATGAAGACCGGGCGGTCGTGATCCTCGACGAGAAGCGATTCGTCTTCAGCGCCAAGGTCGTCACCCCATTTCACCTGGCTTCCTTTCCGCTGAAGAATCTTGACGGCATCGCTGTAGTCGATGCGCGGGAATGGCGCCTTGATGTGTTCGAGCTTTGAGACATCGCGCTCCAGCTCCTTGAGCTCTGGAAGCCGCCGCTCGAGAACACGCGCGACGATGAACGAGACGAAATCCTCCTGGAGCCTCATGTTATCGTCGGAATCGTTGAACGCGACCTCCGGCTCGACCATCCAGAACTCGGTCAGGTGACGCCGGGTTTTCGACTTCTCAGCGCGAAATGTCGGACCGAAGCAGTAGATCTTTCCGAACGCTGCCGCCGCCGCCTCACCGTATAGCTGCCCGGTCTGCGCCAGATACGCGGTGCCCAGGTCGAAGTACTCGGTGCCGAACAGTCCGCTCCGCTCGCCAATCGCCGCCGTGAGAATCGGCGTGTCGACCAGGGTGAAATCGCGCTCGTAGAAGAAATCCCTGATCGCCTGCTCCACCTCGTGCCTGACACGGCCGATCGCCCGCTGACGCGGGGTCCGCAGCCAGAAATGCCGGTTGTCGAGAAGGAAATCGATCCCGTGCTCTTTGGGCTGGATCGGATAGTCGATCGGGCTCGGTCCGTAGATGGACAAATTGTTGACGCCCAGCTCGAACCCGCCCGGCGCGCGGGCATCGGGGCGGACTTCGCCCCCAACTTCGATCGATGTCTCCTGAGTGAGCTTGCCGAACGCGTCCCAGCTTTCCGGCGGCACGGCGCTCTTGACCAGCACTGCCTGCAGTGTGCCGGTGCCGTCGCGCATGACGACGAATGCGACTTTGCCCGATGATCTGACGTGGCTGACCCAGCCGCGGACGCGAACGGTCTGGCCGGCGTGCGATGGCAGCTCTGAAATGCGAGAGTATGGTGCGACTGTCATTTGGTACGTTATGAGGGCGCTCGGCGGGCAAGCTAGACGGATTCCATAGGTAGTGCAACCGCACAACCGACGAAACTCGGCCGCTTGACAAGCTGGACTCCTGAAATCATTGTTGGCGCGTTTATGAAACAGCGTTCCAATACCCACCCACTGACTGGAACGCGGGCGGTCGTCCGCGCTATCACCGTCCTGAAGGCTCTTGGACGGTCCACCAATGCGTACGGCATAACCCAGCTCGGAGTGGCAACCGGACTGAGCAAGGCGACCGTGTTCCGATTGCTGGGTGCGCTGGAGAACGAGGGTATGGTGGCGCGCGACCATTCAAGCGGCGCGTATCGCTTGGGGCCGCAAGTCATCTCGCTTGGCGCATCCGCGCTGTCCCATACGGATCTGCGTGCGATCGCGCACGACGAGCTCGTGCGGCTGACCAATGAATCAGGGGAGACAGCGACCCTCGAGGTTCTCACCAACGGACAGATACTCGTGCTCGACGAAGTCCAGGCGAGATTCCTTTTCGGTGCGACCCCGGAAATCGGCCGGAGCTGGCCCGCCCACGCGACTTCGACGGGAAAGCTGTTGCTCGCGCTTTCCGACCCGGCTCACTCGCTTCCCCGTCTGCATCGTCTCGCATCCCGAACCATCACCACAAAGGCCGATTTCGAGCGCGAGCTGGCGAGGATCCGTCACGCCGGCTATGCCTTCGCGGTCGACGAGCTCGAGCCCGGTTTGGTGGCGCTGGCCGCGCCGGTCCGCAACCACCTTGGCTACGTCGTAGCCGCATTGAGCCTTAACGGGCCGGGAACACGCCTGGGCCCCAAACGCCGGCGGTCGCTCATTCCCAAGCTATGCCGGGCGGCGAATCGCGTCTCGCGGCAACTCGGCGCATCGACGCGGAACCCGCCGGCGAGCGCCGGACCAAGGGCCGTCTCTTGAGTAGAAACCCCAAGTCACGTCGGTTCAGGGTCTGCACGCCGGCCTTCATTCTGGTCGCGAGTCTGGCGGTGGGACGCGGCGCGGACGCGCAGATGGTTCACCCCGCACCGACCGACGGCGCTCCCGTGCGCGGGACGCTGCTGATTGTCGGCGGCGGCGCACAGCCCGACGAGCTCGTGAGGCATTTCGTCGACCTCGCCGGCGGTCCGGGCAAGGCGCGCATCGCCATCCTCCCGATGGCGACCTCAGATGCGGTGGCCACCGGCGCCGAGAAGGAGGCGCAGCTTGATAGTCTGGGTGCGGATTCCTTTGTGCTGAATTTCTCACGCGCCCGGGCGGATGACGATTCTCTGGTGCGGAAACTCGGTACGGTGACTGGCATCTGGTTCCCGGGCGGTGATCAATCCCCACTCGCTGCCGCACTGCGCGGTTCGGCGGCTCTGCGCGCGATCCATGAGCGGTATCGGGCCGGCGCGGTGATCGCCGGAACATCGGCGGGGGCGGCCGTAATGGGCGATTCAATGATCACCGGCAACCAGTTCTGGCCGGGCAACGCCGTGGCCGTGGATTCCGGCTCTTTCTCGAGAATAGCTCGTAACGCCATCGAGATCGTTCCGGGGCTCGGCTTCATCCACAACGCCATCATCGACCAGCACTTTATCAGGCGCCAGCGAGAGAACCGCCTTTTCAGCGTCGTCCTCGAACGGCCAACGCTTCTCGGGGTGGGAATCGATGAAGGCACCGCGCTTCAGGTAACGCCCGACGGCAAATGGATGGTGTTGGGCAAAAGCGCAATAATGATTCTTGACGCGCGAGGGTCGAAGGTCACATCCTCTATGCAGCCGATTCTCGGCGCTGCGAACGTTCGAATCTCGGTCCTACCAGCGGGTAGCACGTACGACCCAGGAAGCGGAGAGGCAACGCTTCCAGGCAGACAACATTGAGCGACCTGGTTTCCATGACCTTGGTCCGGTGACTCATGTCACCGGTGTTGTAAACCGTTTCTTCCAACGGAGGAGGAGTAATGAGGAACTTGAAAGTTGGATGGATGTTGTTCGTGCTTGCGCTAACGGTGTCGGCAATGCCATTGCGACAAGCCCTTGGCCAGGGCACCGGGACGGTTCGCGGGACGGTCATCGACTCGACATCACAGCAGCCGGTTGCCGGCGCGCAGGTGTCGCTGGTTGGTAGCAACCGCATCGCGTACACTGACGCCTCAGGCAACTACCGCTTCACCGGCGTTGCCGCTGGACCGGTAACGGTCAGAGCACAGCGAATCGGGTTCGCACAGCGGCAGGCGACGGTCAGTCTTGCCGAGGGCGGCCTGGCGGCGGCAGACATCGTGCTGCAACCCGTTGTGACGACACTGTCACAGGTCGTCGTCGTCGGGTATGGCTCGAGCAACCGGGCGGATGTTACCGGTGCGCTTTCCACGGTTTCCGGGAACGACACGCGCAACACTCCGATTGCCGGAATCGACGCCGCCCTTCAGGGCAAGGCGGCGGGTGTGCAGGTTACACAGAACGCCGGCAATCCCGGCAACGGAATCTCGGTGCGCATCAGAGGATCTGCATCTCTGACGGCCAGCAATCAACCGCTGTTCGTCGTGGACGGTGCTCCGATTCAATCGGGTGATTTCGCGCAGGTAGGCTTCGGCGGACAGGATCTTACCGCCGTGACCAGCATCAACCCGGACGAAATCGAGACGATCACGATTCTGAAGGACGCCGCGTCCGCCGGTATCTACGGCTCGCGTGCTTCCAACGGCGTCGTGTTGATCACGACCAAGCGCGGGATCTCCGGTAGCAATCGCATCACCTTCAACGGCTACACCGGCTGGCAGAAGCCGGAGAAGATCATGAAGATGCTGACCGGTCCGGAGTACGTCGCATACATGGCTGAAGGCATGGCAAACGACGGTTACACGCCCGCCGAGATCGCCGCGACCGGCTTCCAGGTTGGCGTGGACGATCAGTTCAGCACCAATTGGCAGGGCGCCGTCTTCCGCACCGCTCCTGTCCACGATATCAATCTCGGATTTACGGGTGGAACCGGACGCATGAAGTACTACCTGTCCGGATCCTATTTCGGTCAGGATGGAGTGGCGTTGGGATCGCGCTACGACCGCGCCGCCGGCCGAGCCAACGTGGACGTCGATCCGACTGAGCGCCTTTCGATCAGCGCGTCCCTCTCGCTGTCGCGCGAGACCAACCACCGCGTCGTCGGCGACAACACCATCGTCGGAGTCGTCGCGAACGCGATTGCCGAACAGCCCAACGTTCCCATCTACGACTCAAACGGGCAGTTCAGCACCTTCGATTCAAACGGCTTGCAATACGCGAATCCGGTGGCGATCGCGACCTATGACAACAACCCTACGACCACGCAGAGAGCGCTGGCAAACGTCGAAGCACGTTACAACGTCTCGAACTGGGTCCAGTTCACCGCCAGAGCGGCAGGTGATCAGCTCGTGCTGCACGAGCGGCTTTGGGGCTCACCACTCGTCATTGACGAGAACGGCGGAGTCGGTGGCGACGCAATCTCCGGATACAACACCGGCAATCGTTTCGTCGGCGAAGGCTTCTTCACGCTAAGCCCATGGAGCGGGAGCAGCAAAGGCACGCTCACCGCGACGGTCGGCGCCAGCACGGAACGGAATAAGACCGAGCTGAATTTCGTGGAGGGACAAGGCTTCAGCAGTCCCGCACTGCAGGACGCGGGCAACGCGACCACCATCGTCACGTACGACGCGGCCAGAAAGGCGAACAATCTGGTCTCCTATTTCGCCAGAGCGAACGTCAATGTGGCCGAGAGGTATCTCGCCAGCGCCAGTCTGCGCACCGACGGCTCGTCGAGGTTCGGTCCGGACAATCGTTTCGGAACGTTCCCGGCCTTTTCACTCGGCTGGGTCGTCACCCAGGAACCGGCCCTGCACTCGTTGTCTCGCCTCGGATCGATCAAGCTTCGCGGCAGCTACGGCGTAACCGGAAACCAGGGTATCAGCGACACGGCGTATCGGGCGACCTATGGTAGCGCGAACTACGGCAAGGTGGCGGGTATCTCGCCGGCAATTCTCGGCAATCCCGGCCTCAAGTGGGAGCAGACAAACGAGCTGGATCTCGGCTTCGATTGGACGATGTTCGAGGGCCGCATCGGGATGGCCGCCGATCACTACACGAAGAAGACGAAGAACCTTCTTGTCTCTCGTCCGGTTTCGGCCACGACCGGCTTCACCAGCTTTACCGATAACGTCGGGAACATCGAGAACAGAGGGTGGGAGTTCGAGCTGACCACGGACAACATTCGTGGCAACGGCGCCGGCAGTTTCTCATGGCAGACGAGCTTCAATTACTCGACCAACAAGAACAAGGTTACCGCGCTGTATCACGATCAACCGATCAACAGCGGTATAGATGGGATCAACACCGTTCGCGTGGGCGAGCCGATCGGCTCGTTCTTTACGCTTCGCTTTAACGGTGTCGATCCGGCGACGGGCGATGCGATGTACGAGGACGTGAACGGCGACGGAGCGATCAATTCGGACGATCGCGTCATCGTCGGCAACCCGCAACCGACCTATTGGGGCGGGTTCACGAACACGTTCGGGTTCATGGGCTTCGACCTTCGCGGCACGATCCAGTTCAGCGGCGGCAACAAGATTTACAACGGCATTCGCGCGTTTGCGGATGACGGCGGCTTCTTCCGCGACAACAAGTTCGCCTACGTTCTGAATCGTTGGCAGAACCCCGGTGACGTCACCGATGAACCGCGCCCCAGCTGGGATGGCAATTCACAAGCCTTTCTCACCTCATCGAGATTCATCGAGCCGGGATCGTATGCGCGACTCCAGGATATCACACTTGGCTACCGGATTCCCGCCGGTTTCGCGCACGGCACGGGCATGCAGAACGCCCGCCTGTACGTGTCCGGTCGGAACCTGCACACGTGGACCAAGTTTAGAGGCTACAACCCCGATGTGAACAGCAACGGGTCGGGCGCGAACACTTCGCTCGGCACCGAATTCTACTCGTATCCTCTGGCGCGCAGCTGGTCTGTGGGCCTGAGCAGTGAATGGTAGGGGCTACCAATATGAGACACCTTAACCTACTGACGCATCAACTCATGCGAAAAACACTTCTGCTTTTTGGCGCTGTTGCACTGAGCGCTTGCACGAATGTGCTCGATGTGCCGCCGACCAGCTCGGTGCCGTCGGAGACGGCGATAGTCGACGCTTCCGGCGCGCGCGCGGCTTTGGCGGGCGCGTACGCGGGATTGCAGCAGAACGGGCTTTACGGCCACACGATCGTGGACTGGACCGAAGTTCTGTCGGACAACGGCAGGTTCACCGGAACTTTCGACAACTACGCTGACGCCGATGCAAACGCGCTCCGCGCGGACAATTCCTCGGTGGCGTCCATCTGGAATGCTTCGTATGACGTGATCAACCGCGCCAACGAGCTGATTCAGAAGGTCCCCAACGTTCCCGATCTTTCCGCGGGTGAAAAGAACGAAATCCTGGGCGAGGCGTATTTCATCCGAGCCCTCTCGTACCACAACATGATCAAGCTGTGGGGCGGCAACGGCACGCTCGGTGTACCTCTGCGGCTCGAGCCCGTCGCGGGCGCGACGTCGGTGGGCGATGTCACACGTGCGTCCAGAGCCGAGGTTTACACGCAAATTCTGGCCGACCTAGCGCAGGCCGCGCAGTTGATCACCGATGACACGCAGACTCGCCAGGCTTCCCTCGGCGGCGTCAGGGCGATCGAGGCCCGCGTGCGGCTGTATAACGGTGATTACGCCGGCGCCGAAGCGGCGGCGGTGCAGGTCGAGGGCATGGGTTACATCCTTGCTCCGACCTTCAGCGCCCTGTTCGATGCTGAAGGCAACGACACACCGGAAGACATTTTCAGGGTCACGTTCACCCCCACCCAGGCCCAGTCGGTGAGCTTCTACTACCTGGCGAAGTCGCTGGGCGGACGTCGTGAGGTTGCCCCCACTACGGGCGCATCCGGCATCATCGCGGCGTTTGATCCTGCTTCTGGCGGGGTCATCGCCAACTATCACCCTACCGACGCGCGCGGCATCTGGTCGATAGCGCTCGCCGGACCGACCACGTACGCGGCGAAGTTCAGAAACCCTGGCGGCGACGAGGACATTCACGTCATCCGTCTCGGTGAGGTGATTCTGATCCGTGCCGAGGCTTTGGCGAGGCTGGGTCGCGTCCCCGAAGCGATTGCTGAATACAATCGCCTTCGGCTGCGTGCCGGAGTCGCGCTGGATCCGCTCACCCTGACACAGGCGCAAGCGTTGACAGCAATCGCGCGGGAGCGTCGCCTCGAGCTCGCGTTCGAAGGAGACCGGTGGCCTGATCTGGTCCGTACAAACGCGCTACCCGCCGTAGTCCCGGCGACTCAGGCGTTGTTGCCGGTTCCGCAAGCCGAGCTTGACGTATCCCCGAACATCCAGCAGAACCCGGGATACTAGGCCTCACCAGTTCTTCCAAACAAAAAAAAACGGCACGTCTCGAACAGAGGCGTGCCGTTTTTCTTTTTGCTACGACCCGTGTCAGCGCCCTCGCGTCAGGCGGTAGATCAGCATCGCAGCGCGTTCCGTCGCCGGGCCGATCGAGCGCAGATCCACACGCTCGTCCGGTGTGTGCGATCGCATTCCCTTGACGCCCAGTCCGTCGAGCGCATCGAGGTACTCCGAGATGTAGGAGATGTCGCCGCCACCTCGCTTGCCCGGATCGAGGGCCTCGACGGGTCCTTGTCCGAGGGCGCGGCTCACAGAGTCCTCCACCGCGAGCAGCGCGAGGTTTCCCTTCGTTGGCGGCATCGCCGGATTCCCGTCCTCGAAGGTTATGGTCGCCTCAGTTCCCGGAAGATGATCGGCAACGATGGCCCGCATCGCGTCGCGCGCCTTGAGGAGCTGGTCCTGCGAGATGAACCGCAAATCTCCGCGGGCATAAAGCCGGGGAGCGATGATATTGTCTTTGCCGGCCGCCGTACCAGCAATCTTGGTGGAGTCGTAGGTGACATCAGTGCCGCCCACGATCACCGCCGGATTGAAAGTCAGGTAGTGCTCGCTCGAAAGCTTCTCGCGAAAGGCGTTGAGGATTCGAGCCGCCTCGTAGATCGCACCGTAACTGGCGCCGGGAGAAAATATTCCTGACGAGTGAGCCTGGCGGCCGCTGACGATCAGCTGCCATCCGCTCATGCCACGCCGTGCGACCGTGCCCTTCCCCGCGTCCTCTTCGAATGCGAGAGCCACGTCGCTCCGCTTGGCGGCATCGATCAGGGACTGGCGAGACACCAGATGAAGAGGTCCCGCGTCTTCCTCATCGCCGGTGAATGCGACGACGATTCTCGTTCCGTCCAGCGCGCCCACGCTTTGCAGCGCCTTGAGCGCGTACAGCACGACGACATCGCCGCCCTTCATGTCGGAGCTTCCGGCGCCGGCGGCCAAAGTGTCGAGTCTCACGAATCTCTCGCCCTCACCCTCGAACACGGTATCGAGGTGGCCGATGAGGAGCAGCCGTTTGCCCCGCGTCCCCTTTCGCTCGGCGAAGAGATGGCCGGCGCGACCGACGGCATCCGGCAGCGACACCCAGCTGGTAGAAAAGCCGAGAGCCGAAAACTCCGGCTCGAACAACCGTCCTACTTCCCTTACGCCCGGCAAGTTGAAGGTCCCACTGCTGATGTTGACGGCCTTCTCCAGGAAGGAGACCTGCTCTGCCTGGTGGGCGCGAACGTAATCGCGAATCCTCTGCTCCGTCGGCGAAAGCGTGCCCCCGCCACCAGCCTGCGCAAATGCCGGATGCGCGCAACAAAAGAGGAAAGCCAACTGGAACCCCGCGCGCGCGAAACGGCATCGGGTGACTGAACCGATCGTGAATGGTGTCATATACCGGGAGAGTAGCATTTGGTCGCGGTTCCGTCCACCTGCCATGAACGGTATTTTTCCAGACTCGGTCAACGAAAACAATTCCTAAATGACTTTGCGCGCCCGGCTCGGGTGGGGCCTCTTAGCCATAGCGGTCGTACTCATCGTACCGCTGCTGCTGTCGCTCCGCTCTCTCGAGCATCTCTACGAGACGAGCAGACTTTTGCGCGACCGTGAGTTCGCGGCGTCGATGCTCCTCGGATCTTTCCGCGAGCGCACCGACGACGCCAGACGTGCGGAGGACGCGCTGCTCTTCATTCACGACCAGAAGAGCGCCACCCGCATGCAGAGCGGGATCGACAGCCTGGTATCGCTCACTGATTCTCTCGATCGCTACCGGCTGGATATCTCCGCCAGTCAGATCCGAACCTCGCTCGATGCTCTCCGCTCCGCGGCGCGCGAGGAATACGCTCAGGCTTCCGCCGGTCGAAGCGCCGTCGCCGAGATGATCTCACAGCAGCGGACGAGGCCGGCCATCGCCGCCGTCGACAGCTCGCTGGGCGCCAGCGCGGCGCTGCTCCGCAATCGAACCCGCCAGCGGGTGGCAGACGCGACGAACGAAACACTGAACGCCGAGCGTGTAGTCGCGGGAGCGCTGGCGATCGCGCTGCTCATTGCGCTTCTGATCGCTCTCCTCCTACTCAGGTCCATCACCCGGCCGATCAACGAGCTCGAACGCGGCATGCACGCGATTGCCGAAGGCGATCTCAGTCATCAGCTAAGCCTTCCCAAGAACGAGCGCACCGAGTTCGGCCGGCTCGCGACGAGCTATCAGATGATGGCGAAAAAGCTCGACGAGCTCGAGCGGTTGCGCGCTGAGTTCGTCGGTGTGGCGTCACACGAGCTCAAGACACCGATCAATGTCATCATCGGGTACCTCGATCTCCTCCAGGAGGGGATTTACGGCGAGTTGACGCCCCAGCAGAAGGACGTTCTGGAGACCATCAACAAGCAGGCAGGTGCGCTGACAAGGCTCGTCAAACGCCTGCTGGACATCAGCCGCTTCGAGGCGAGCGGCGGAAAGCTCGATTTGCGACAGGTCGAGCTCGAACGGTTCTTCCGCACCCTCGAGAGCTCGTTCTCGGTGCTCGCATCACAACGTGACATATCCTTTACAGTCGACCATCGCCACCTCCCGCCGTTCGCGCATTGGGACGAAGACCGCATCAATGAGGTGCTGGGAAACCTTCTCTCCAATGCATTCAAGTTCACCGATCGCGGGGGGAAGGTGTCGCTGACCGTTGCGGCTGACGACAGCGCGGTCGTCATCACCGTCAAAGACACCGGTGCGGGCATACCGCCCAGGCAGCTACCGCATATCTTTGACAAGTTTTTCCAGGCGGACAATCAGGCTGCTGCCTCCTCGAAAGGCACCGGTCTGGGCCTGGCGATTGCGAAAGAGATTGTCGAAGCCCACGGCGGCCACGTCGAGGTCGATAGTACGGTCGGCAAGGGTACAACATTTGTTATTGCGCTGCCGACGGAGCCTCCAGGGGCACAGGTGAGGCGCGAGGCCACCACACCGGTCGGCTGAGGACGTGAAATGAAGAAACGCTCTCTAAACGCTCTGCTGGTGCTGGCCTTGACGGCGTGCGCCCACATCCAGGCGCTCAATCCCTGGCACCAGAGCGCGTGGGATGCGACGCTGTGGCACGCGGGGCAAGCCGTCGATTCCGGCAATTATTTCATCGCCGCGAAGATACTCGATGAGTACGTTCGCACACATCCGGGAACTCGCGAGGCGAGCGAGATTGCCTTCTGGAAAGCAGCGTATGAGGTCGACCCGGCCAACAGCGGGGGCTCGCTGTCCGCGGGGATCACGGGGCTCGACGGCTACCTCAGCGCCAATCCCGACGGGTTGTACAAGAACGAAGCGACTGTATTGCGGCGCACCGCCGCGGCCGCTCAAGGCATAGCCAGCAGAATGCATTCGACCACGGCCGATACCACAGCGCAGCCCGCGGTGAAGGACACCGTAGTCGTCGTCAGCAAGTCTCGCGACGAACAGATCGCGGCGTTGAAAGATCAGCTGGCGGCCAGCAAGGCGGAGCTGGCGAAGGTGAGCGCCGAGCTCGATCGAATCAAGAAAAGACTAGCCAACCCAAGTAACTAGTCGGTGGTCAGCCGACTCTGAACAGGTCGAGCGCGCGCGAGTAGCGGGCGCTCAGCACCTTTCTTATCCCGGCGTTGGTTTTGCTCGAAAGATCGGGATCGGCGCCAAGGAGGGACTCGGCTGCAACCGCGGCCTTGAGGTTCAGGTCTTCGTCGCGAACCGGATCAGCGATTCTGAAGGTAGCCTCGCCGCTCTGTTCCTGACCGAACAGATTTCCCATCCCGCGCAATCTCAGATCGGCGCGCGCAATCTCGAACCCATCGTCCGTTTCCACGAAGATGCGAAGACGCTGATAAGCCTCCTCGCCTACGTTGCCAAGCAAAATGCAGTAAGACGCTTCGGCGCCGCGTCCAACCCGCCCCCGCAGCTGGTGGAGCTGTGACAGGCCGAATCGCTCTGGGTGCTCGACCAGCATCACGGTGGCATTGGCGACATCGATTCCCACCTCGATCACGGTGGTTGAGACGAGAATGTCGATTTTACCGTCGCGAAACGCCCGCATGATTTTCTCGCGCTCGTCCGCATGCACTCGACCGTGGATCAGCCCCACGACTCTCCCCGCAAACGGCCCCGCCGAGAGCTGCTCATACATGGTCGTCGCCGCCTTGAGATCTGTCTTCTCAGACTCCTCGATCACGGGATAGACCACGTAGGCCTGACGGCCCTTCTCCGTCTCGCGCGCCACGAACTCGAGCACGCGCTCTCGCGCAGTCTCCGGGCGCATGACTGTCGTCACCGGTTGTCTGCCCGCCGGGCGCTCGTCGAGGGTGCTGACATCGAGATCGCCGTAGACGGTGAGGGCGAGCGAGCGTGGGATGGGCGTCGCACTCATCAACAGAACATCAGGGGAGTCCCCTTTCGCCGAGATCGCCGCGCGTTGTTCGACTCCAAAGCGATGCTGCTCGTCGATGGTGACGAATCCAAGGCGGCCGAACACCGCGTCCTCCTGCACCAGGGCGTGAGTTCCCACCGCCAGCACCGGATCGCTGCCTGCGAGCTTCTCCGCCGCGGCCCTGCGCTCTTTGGCGCCGAGGCTGCCGGTGACCAGCACCGGCTCGATTTCCAGCGGTTGCAGCAGTTTGGTGAACGTGCGCGCGTGCTGCTCGGCCAGGAGCTCGGTGGGCGCCATGATCGCGGCCTGATAGCCATTCTCCATGGCGAGGAGGGCGGCGAAAAGCGCGACGACGGTTTTGCCGCTCCCCACATCGCCCTGCAGCAGGCGATGCATCTTCCGACCGCTCACCATGTCGGCCACAATTTCGCGCAGGGCAACCGTTTGGGCATTGGTGAGGGTAAACGGCAGCACCTTCCTGAGGGCGCTCGTTAGCTGTCGCCGGTTCTCGAACGCGATCCCGGTTCGACGCTGGCGCTTCAAGGCGTTGGCGCGTCGGTGGAGGATATGGACGAATAGAAGCTCCTCGAAGGCAAGCCGTGCCCGTCCTTCGGTGCCTTCGGCGATCGACCCTGGCCGATGCACCATCCGCAGCGCCTCGCCGAGCGGCGGGAGATTGGCTGAGCGGAGCACATCGCCCGGGAGATATTCCTTCACCATGGGCAGGAGCGCTTCGAGGTGCGCATCGATGATGCCGCGGATGATCTTGAACGACAGGCCTTCGGTCGCGGGATAGACCGCCAGCACTTTTCCGCCTTTGACGTCCGCGTCCTCCTTCCCCAGCTGGATGAATTCCCGCGGCTGCAGCTGCCGGCCGTGGAAGAAGCGCACGGCGCCCGTCAAAAGCATCATGTCGCCCTTCTCGATCGTTCTGTCGAGAAAGGGCTGGCCCGGCCACGACGCCTCGATCATTCCGCTCTCATCCTGCAACACCGCCTGGAAGATTCTGAGGCCTTTTCGGGTGGGAATGATCCCTTTCGAGATCACTTTACCGATAATAGTCCCGTCCATGCCCGGCTCTAGAGACGCGATAGGATTGATCGTACTGGCGTCTTCGTAGCGATGGGGAATGTGATAGAGCAGGTCTCGGGCGGTGATGATGCCGAGCCGGCGCAACAGATCCGCGCGCGCGGGCCCGACGCCCTTGAGGTAATTGACGGGCATGTCGAGGTAGACCTTTCCGCCGTGCGCCTCCGTCGCCGCCACCATCTACTGCTCGAGAACCTCTCGGGCGAAAAGCCTGGGGTCGAACTGCTCGAGATCGGTCGCTTTCTCTCCAATGCCGATGAATTTCACCGGCACATTGAGTGCTTCGTGAACCGCGAGCACGATTCCGCCCCTCGCCGTTCCGTCGATCTTCGTGACGACGAGACCGGTCACCGGAATCGCCTCGGCGAAGTTTTTCGCCTGAGCGACTGCGTTCTGGCCGATCGTCCCGTCCAGAACCAGAAGAGTCTCGTGCGGCGCTCCGGGAAGTCTTTTCCCGATGACACGATTGATCTTCTTCATCTCGTCCATCAGCGAGCCGCTGGTGTGGAGTCGGCCGGCCGTGTCGACGATGACGACATCTTTGCCGCGATTGATCCCGGCATCGACCGCATCGAACGCAACGGAGGCCGGATCGGAACCCGGGTTACCGCCTACGAAATCGGCACCGGCCCGCTGCGCCCATGTCCGCAGCTGGTCGATGGCACCGGCGCGAAAGGTGTCGGCGGCGCCGACCAGCACCGACATCTTATTCGCGACGAGCAGATCGGACAGCTTCCCGATGAAAGTCGTTTTCCCGGCCCCGTTGACTCCAACCACGAGGATCACCGTCGGTGGCGCCGGCGCCTTCATCGGCCGGGGATCACTGTTCCCCGAGGCGAGAGAGGCTTCTATGCCGCTTTGCAGCGCGGCGAGGAACTCTTCCTGGGTCTTGATCAACCCGCGCTTGGCCTGTCCTTCGATTTCGGAGACGAGCCGCATGGTTGTGGGGACGCCAAAGTCGGCTTGGAGCAGCACTTCCTCAAGTTTCTCCAGCGAGCCCTGGATCGACCCGGATCTGGCGATCGCGCCGACATCGGTAAGAGCGACGTCTTTTATTTTCGTCCACAGCGTTCGGGTGGGTACGTCGCCCGCGCGCCGAAGTAGTCTGCTTGCCATTTGGAACGGAATTGGGTGGAGGGCAAAAAAAACCCGGACTCTCAGGTCCGGGTTCAAGATAACGTTGCGGGCTTCTCGCGTCTTACTCGGCGATGTTGGCCAGGTGAGCGTCGTTCAGACTCGCCAGCGTCTGATTTCTCATTCTCTGGAAGAGTGACCGCTCATCGGCGGGGATCGGATCGCCGCTGCGGCTCTGGAGCGCGAGTTTCGGATCGCGCGCGACGCCGTTGATGCGGATCTCGAAGTGAAGATGCGGCCCGGTTGCCCAGCCCGTCATGCCAACGTATCCGATGGTGCTTCCCATCGGGACGCGCGCGCCGGTATGCATTCCCGGAGCAAAATTCCGCATGTGGCCGTACCGGCTCACCATTCCGTTGCGGTGCCGGATGTCGATCATGTTGCCGTAACCGCCCTTCATGCCGGCAAAGATCACTACCCCGTCGCCGATCGCCCGCACAGGTGTGCCCGAGGCAGCCGCGTAGTCGGTTCCGGTGTGATTACGCCATTCTCCGAATATCGGATGCTTGCGAGCGCCGAAGATGCTGCTGATGCGGCGGAACGAAACCGGAGCGCGGAGGAACGCCGCCCGCAACGACATGCCGCTGGCGTCGTAGTACTGGGCGCTGGACGAGCCCCGCGTATCGAAATGAATCGCCTCGAGCGGGTTGTGCCCGTTGGACAGGGCGAGCCGGGCGCCGAGGATCTTGTTGACGATAATTGCGCCGTTGGGCTTCTGGAGCCGCTCGACGAGGACGTGGAACTTGTCGCCCTGCATCAGATCACGGCTCATGTCGACTTTGTACTCGAAGATGTCGGCGAGGGACCATGCGAGCTGGTGACGAGCCGACGGGGGCAGGACGCCGACGCCGCTCTCGTTCAGAGCGTTATAGAGACTCGACCGAATGACGCCGCCGATGGCGAGCGTATCGACCAGTTCTGTGTTTGAGGCTTCGATGACGAGCGGCGAGAGGACGAAATCTGCCGGCTCCATGCCCGGTCGGGAGACGACGACGGGCTCCATTGCAAAGACCTGCTTCTTTTCCAGGCTGGGTGTAAACCAAATGGCGACCGCTGCCAGGGTCGCCACGATTGCATAACTAACGGGCCGAATTCTGTCCTGCATCAGTCCATCTGTCTCCGAATGAATGTCGGGATCTCCATATCACTCAGATCCTGCTCTGGAGACGACCGATCACGCTCGGGAGTCACAGCTGGACTGCTGGTCGGAGTATTTCTTTTTGGAAGCTCAAGTGGAGCTCTCGGCGCGCCATTTCCGCGGGGCGGACGGAGGGGAATCACGGGGGCGCCACGGACGATCGGCGAAGGCGTCGCGATCAGTCCGCTTGGCTGGCTCACGGGAGGCTTGTCGCGATCGAAGCCGGTCGCGATCACCGTGACGCGAATCTCGCCCTGCATCGCGGGCTCGTGCACAGCTCCGAAAATGATCTCGGCGTCTTCGCCCACGGCGTCATGGATTATCTCGTTGATCTGATGGACTTCACCAAGGGTGAGGTCGGCGCCGCCGGTGATGTTGACGAGGACTCCGGTGGCACCCGAGACGGAAACGTTGTCCAGGAGCGGGCTGGCAATAGCCTGCTGGGCCGCTTCGATGGCGCGGTTCTCACCGCGTCCGACGCCTGTGCCCATCAGGGCCGATCCGCCCTCCTGCATGACGGTGCGGACGTCGGCGAAGTCGACGTTGACGAGCCCCGTCACGCTGATCAGGGAACTGATGCCCTGAGTAGCATGGAGAAGGACTTCGTCCGCTTTCTTGAGCGCGTCCTGGAACGGGATTCCCTTGCCGACCACGGCCAGCAGTCTCTCGTTCGGAACCACGATCATCGTGTCGACGTTCTTGCGCATCTCGGCGATGCCGAGCTCTGCCTGCCGCATGCGCTTACGGCCTTCGAAGAGGAAGGGCTTGGTGACGATGCCAACGGTCAGCGCGCCGGCTTCGCGAGCGAGCTCGCAAAGGACGGGTGCGGCGCCTGTGCCTGTCCCGCCGCCCATACCGCAGGTCACGAAGACCAGGTCGGCATTGTGCATGGCGCGGGCGACTTCTTCCCTGCTCTCGTCGATTGCCTGCTTGCCGATCTCGGGCCGGGCGCCTGCGCCAAGGCCGCGAGTTAGCTTCTTACCTATCTGGATTTTGACGTCTGACTTCGAGTTCAGGAGCGCCTGGGCATCGGTATTGACCGAGATGAATTCCACACCCTCAAGGTGCTCCTCGATCATCCGATTGACGGCGTTTCCGCCACCGCCACCAACGCCCACGACCTTCATCCGGGCGTTCTGTGACTGGCTCTCCTCGAATTCGAATATCATCGGGTCGGAAACTCCGGCACAACGGTGATTTGTGGAAAAATTTCTGGGGCTAGTATAAGCCTGTTAGTCGATTCGTACCATAGCCAAAGACGAACGGGGGTCAAAAAAAGTACAACCCCTGTCAAGCGAGTTATCCACACCGCTTTTTGGGCCCGCACGTTTATGATTTTTTCATAGCGGCCGGCGTGTGAGCGCGCGTGGCGAGCATCTATGCATGTGGTCGGCGAGGGTGTCCTCTTCGGCGACACCGCGAGCTCGGGCGGAGCCCCTAACTGCGCTCACTCGCTCTGCTCGCTCGCGGGTCTCCTTGGTCGCTCGCTTAAGTCGCCTACGAGGACACCCTCGCCTCCCTGCACAGATCCGTAACGGCGCGTCTAGCCCGCCAGCTTTGATCATCCCGCTGGGCATGGACCCTCGGTGAGAAACTCGCTCGGCGGAGGTGCTCGTGCTGTGGTCGGCGCGGAGCGCCGCGCGCGCAAGCGCGCGAGCAGTTGGTGCTACGCGAGAGGATGCTCCAAGTCCGAGTCGAGCGCGTACCCTGTTGCAGTT
>DASYIM010000091.1:0-16751 GCA_035997625.1 Gemmatimonadaceae bacterium | reverse complement strand
AGCCTAAGGGCGGCTTAGCCTTGGTTTGCCAGCTCGGGCTCTGACAATGCCCGAAATCCTCAATGGCTCCGGGTGCTCCGTTCGGATTTTTCTGCTGAAACTTTCCAACCCTTTTGCCCGAACGAGTATCAAAGGAGTGTTAACCCTTAGACCCTGACCACCTTTCGGACCGGACAGTCGTATGATCGTTTCTATTTCTGCCCTGCCCCTCCTGGCCCTGGCCCTCAATCTTCAGCTCGTCGCCCAGGCGCCCCAATCCCCAAGAGCCGATGGCGGAAAACGTCCCCCGGCAACCATCACACTCCCGACCGATACCAGCGCCACGGCTCTTCGGGCACAAGGGACCGTGGTGATCGACGCCAAGGACGCGGACGAGGTCTGGGTGAACGCGCCGCCGATCACGGCTTTCCAGGAATGGCGGCCGAACGAGGGAAAACCGGCCCGGTTCAAGACCGAGGCGAAGATCAGTTACGACGCTTCCAACTTGTACGTTTTCGTGCGGGCGTTCGACCCCCACCCGGACAGTATCAAGAAGCTCCTCGAGCGCCGGGACTCTTTTACCTCGTCCGACATGATTTGGGTCTTCGTCGATTCATACCATGACAAGCGCACCGGCTACGAATTCGGCGTCAACGCCGCCGGCGTGAAAATGGACCAGGCCATCTACGATGACGGCAACGAGGACGGCGCCTGGGACGCGGTCTGGGATGTTGCAACCCAGATAGACTCCCTGGGGTGGACGGCCGAATTCCGGATCCCGCTCTCGCAGATGCGCTACGGGCGGGAGCGCGAGCATACCTTCGGCATCATGATCGACCGCGATGTCTATCGATACAACGAGCGCTATATCTGGCCGCTGCTCAGGCAGTCGAAACCGGGCTTCGTATCGCAATTCGGATCTCTGCATGGGATGGACGATCTGGAGAGCCCCCGCAAGCTCGAGCTGATGCCCTACGTCGTCACCAAGAGCGCGTCGACCATCGTCAACAACTCATTCGCGCAGAAGGCAAACCTGGCCGCGGGCGGCGACGTCAAGTACCGCATCGCGCCCAACGTTACCCTCGATGCGACCATCAATCCCGACTTCGGCCAGGTCGAGTCTGACCCGTCCGTTCTTAATTTGACGGCGTACGAAAGTTTCTTCGACGAGCGGCGCCCATTTTTCGTCGCCGGTCGCGGACTATTCCGCGCCGATGTCAACTGCAGCGCGGTGAACTGTTGGGGAGAGTCGCTCTACTATAGTAGACGCATCGGCAGCACGCCGGCGCTGGCGGGCGTTTACGGGGATACGGTGCCGCAGCAGCCGACCACGATTATTGGAGCTGCGAAGCTGATTGGAAGACTACCCAAGGGGACGACGGTGGGACTGCTGGACGCGGTTACCCAGCGCGAAGCAAGTCCCGGTGATACCACCTACGCGCCGGGTACCAATTACGCGGTGCTGCGTGCAACGCAGGACTTCCGCGGTGGCAACAGCGGCATCGGTGCGATGGTCACCGGCGTCAATCGCAGAATGGATCAGTGGGCCTCGCCCTTCCTGTCGTCGAGCGCCTACGTCGGCAGACTCGATTTCCGGCACCGTTTCCTCAAGAACGCTTATGAGATTTCGGGCAACTTCGACAAGAGCGTGGTGAATGGTTCGACAGAGATGATCTCATCGCTCCAGAACAACAGCACCCACTACTATCAACGCCCCGACGCCGATCTTCCGCTGGACAGCACTCGCACGTCACTCGGTGGTGACGCCGAAGAAGTCCGACTCGGAAAGATCGCGGGACAGCATCTGATGTTCGAGTCCGCCTTCTCGCGCCGCTCCCCCGGTTACGAGGTAAATGACCTGGGCTACCTGCGTCGCGCCGACCAGAAATCCTGGAGCACCTGGATGGGTTTCTTCGATCGCCAGACGAGGTACTTCTACAACCGGTTCCAATTGAACAACAACTGGTGGGAGTGGTGGAGCACCGACGGCCTCCCGTTGGAGAGGGCGTACAACTACAACACCCACATCACCTTCAAGAACTACTGGGGATTCCACCAGGGCGGCACAGTCGGTCAGCTGGGGAAGACATACGACGATCGACAAACCACTCGTGGGGGGCCGGCCGTTCGCCAGGACATGTACCTGAATCCATGGGTCTCGATCAACGGGGACGATCGCCGGTCGGTAGTACCGTACTTCAACGCCAGCTACTTCGAGAGCTCGAACAAGAGAAACTGGTCGACAAACATCAGCCCAGAAATCGATTTCAAGGCGATGGGCCGCTTCAGCACGGTGCTAGCCATGAACTGGTCGCACGATGTCCGGGATAACCAGTTCTATGGCCAGTTCACTGACGCCACGGACCTGTTGCATTACACAGTGGCGCACCTCGATCAGCTGACGACCTCTCTGACGGCGCGCCTGAACTACACGTTCACGCCAAACCTGTCGCTGCAGACTTACCTGCAGCCGTTCGTGTCAAAGGGCACTTACAGTAATGTGCGCGAGGTCTCGTCGACTCCGCGCGCGGATGACTACGATGATCGCTACATCCCGTACAGCGATGCAGCGGTGACCAGCGATCCGGGCGGGTTCAACTTCAAGGCCTTCCAGTCGAACGTGGTTTTGCGGTGGGAGTACAATCCGGGATCGACGGTGTTCCTGGTGTGGAACCAGGGCCGTCAGGGTTTCAACAATGTCCAGGGCGACCAGGCATTCCGCGGAGACGTCCGGGATCTGTTCAGCCTGCACCCGGCGAACACGTTCCTCGTAAAGGTCTCGTACTGGCTTAACAGATAGATCACTGCACCACCGGTGATATCGCGGCGGCGGATTGTAATCCGCCGCCGCGATTGGCTTTAGGGGTTTCCCCGCCCCGACAATCCGACGGGCTTGTGAAGAGAATTCGGCGAAAGTCGTCTTATAGAGTGACTCTCCACGATTGCGCGACGCGGCCGGCGAGGCCTGTTCGGTCCTTCCTTCTGCCCCGTTTATTGCCCGTTGTTGCGGCCCTTGCGTGGTCCGTCACGCCGGCGAACGCGCAGAACGATCCACGCCGCCAATTGCCACCGGACAACACTGTCGGGGCCTCAACGATCTATCCCGCCGGCGACGCGATACCGGTTTATCGCGCAGCGCTCGACCTCTTTTTTGTCGATGGCGAGGACCGGCCCGGCGTAATCGTGATGCATGACACTGCCGAAAGCCGGAGCGGTTACGCTTGCATTTTTCATTGTCAGGAAGCGTGGCTGCACAAATCGGCGATCGACTACAGCACGATGGTCGCCTTCAACAGTGCCATCGGGCCGCGGCGTCCGCGAATCGCCCCGTTCGGCTATCCAGTTCCGATGGTTTTCCTTTCCTGGGAAGACGAAAGAGAGATAAGGGACGAAGGGCGCAAGCTGCTCGAACAACGACATAAGACGACCTACGATCCCGACGACGAGTGGGCTGCCGAGTTCACGCGAAGATACCCCGGCGCATGGGGATATCTCCGACTGTCGAAGGTCGCGTTCAACGACGTCCACACGGAAGCGTTGGTCGAGGCGATGTACAAGTGCGGACCGATGTGCAACAGCGACGAAGTTCTCTTTCTCAAGAAGCTTGGCCAGCAATGGAGCGTCGTCGAGCGGATTCCGAATTCAGCTGAAGGAATGTTCCCGATAGGCGCAATGCGGTATCGCGGTCCTCTCGGCCGGTATCCTGGAGAGTCCGAGGTGCTTCTGTCGGGCGGGGCGCGAGGTGGCTCCGTCCGCAGCGAGGGTGAGGATGCCGTGGCCGTTTTCCAGACGGTGCTCGATAGCCTTTACAGCTTCCATGGCGAATTTCCGCGCCGGATCGTGGTCACGGACTGGTTTCCTGTAGATGTAGGGAAATCTGACATCCCGACCCATGCGCACTCCATACAAGCCGCAACGCTCAAGCGATATCAGTCAGCGCGTGAGATGCGCGCGCCGCTCTACACCAAGCTCCGTTTGCGGGCGCCAGTCTCGGTGCTTCCCAGGGATTCAATGCCCGTGCTGGAGGAGCTCGGCAAACCGCTCCAGAAGATTGTGCTCGAGAAAATGGAGATGACGGAGCCCTCGCCGTTTTGGCTCGAGTTCGTACGTCATTATCCGGGAGCGTGGGGAATGGTTGGTTTCACGCGCGCGGCATTCAATGAGGATCGGACACAGGCACTCATTTTCACGAGCCACTCCTGCGGTGGGAATTGTCGCACCCAGGACACCTGGCTGCTCGAACGCTCGGCCAACACGTGGCAAATCGCCGAGCGGATTCCTCGGTATGGGGACAAATCGTGGATGATTGACCCGCTGCGTTACCTCGGCGCCGATGCAGATCCCAATGCGTACAGGAAGCGGCGCGTCCAGGGAGTACTGGTCTCGAAAGCCACCGGTCGCCCGCTACCGCGACTCCGTTTCACCGTGCATAGCGGCCGGGATTCGCTGTTCATCGCCTCAGACAGCAACGGACGGTACCAGCTCGCCGACCTCCCGATTGAGGGAGGCGTGTTGCTGACCGTTCCGTGCCAGAAACAACCGATGCTGACCGGGCCAGCGAACAAATACAGCCAACGACAGTTGTTGGTTGCCGAATTTCCGTCGCACCCTGGTCTTGATAGCACGGTGAATATCGCCGTGGACCTCAGACGTTGTCTGGTCGGCCGGCGCGCACTTCCGTTAGTGGGAGCAAAGCCTCCTCCAAAGGCGCTCGCGTCAGGTTATCCTGACGCCACCGATGCAGCCGTGTATCGAGGAGTGCTCGACGAGCTCTATCCCGACCCGCGCAAACCCGTGCTGTTGTTCCCGTATGTCCACTTCTTGTTTGATCTCGACTTCAATTCAGAGCTTGCCAGGCTCGAAAGAAAAGCCGTTATCGATTCGACGGTAGCACCTCGACTCGGGAGGCTTCCGAAAGACTCAGCGTGGCTCCGGCCCGACGTGTCGTGGGGCCATCGCGTTCTCGTGCTCGGCCCATCGGAGCAAGCGTTCCTCGAGGCGCAGGCGTCCGAATTCGAAGAGATGGGCGATAATCGCGATCTGTCGCTGACAGGTATGGCGAAGGAGGCCTATCCCGGCGCGGACAAAATCCTCTCTCTGAGTCGCATCGCGTACAATCAGTCGCTCACTCAGGCGATCGTACAGGTCGGAGCCGGGCATCAGGAGCCCTGGTACGCAGGTGAGACGATGATTCTGCACAAAATCGGCGCCCGTTGGCGCGTCGTGAGAAGGCACGTCGAGAACGAGGGAACTTCGGGCGAAATGATCGCCGGACGCTGTGAGCCAGTCGATGCGGTGCCAGGAGCGCCGAGTGTGAGCCAACTCGAGCGGTTTGTTGGCGAAGCGGAAATAACGCTGGTTCCGGCGTCGACCGAATATCGGGGCCCTGGAGTTACTAGTCGCTATCGGTTCATTCCCAATGATAGTCTGCGCAGGTACTACTGGCTGCCGATGAAAGGCGACAACCGCCCGCCGAAGCGGCTCCAGGGCGGGCAGCAGAAATTCGCGAGGGTGCAAGCACTCGACAGCACCGGCAAGGTTGTGAACAACCGTGGTGAGCTGGATGGCAGCCCGCGCCGTGCTGCGATCATCTTTGCAGGCAGTGCAAACCTTCCCGAAGGAATACTGGAGTTTGACGGCCCGTACGAGGAGTTCACAATACTAAGGGTCAACGGCCGACAATTCTTCGGGCGCTGGCACTACCAGACCGGACCAACTTATCCAAGCAAAGGCTACTTCTGCGGGCGCTTACGGTAAGCCAACGGCAACCAGCCTTCAGCGGGTAGCGGGGGAGCGGGTAGCGGGGAGCCGTTCAGTTGTCTTTCTTCACGCCGAGGTACTTCTCGACATTCCCTGCCAACCTCCGCGACGCCCGCCTCGCCTCAAAAAGATGCCCCCGCAGACTATGCGTGAACCCGATGAAGTACAGTCCGGGCAGTACCGTCGGCGATCCGGACGCGGCGATCGGCTCGCCGGACGCATCGAGCACGCCGTCAGCATCGATTAGATCCTCGAGCCCCGTCGTGAATCCGGTAGCGGGGATTATCGCGTCGAACGGTTCCGATTTGCCGTCGGCGAACACCGCCCCCGTCGCAGTCAGTCGCGCCAGCGCCGGTCGAATGTGGACGAGCCCGCGCTTCACCGCGCTGACGAAACCGACGTCGATCAATGGGACGCGCCGCGACGAGAACGGTCCCCATTGGGGGCGGGCGATGCCGTACTTCGTGAGATCGCCCAGCACCAATCGAGAAACGAGACGGCCCACCCGGTCGCCGACCCAGGACGGTAGCATGCTGAGCATGATGCCGGTCCGCTGAATCGGCAGGCCGAACGGATCGCGGGGAACGATCGGCGGCGGAGTGCGAATGCTTATTGCCACGAACGCCCCACCATTCTCCGCGATATCCGTGGCGATCTCGGCGCCGCTGTTTCCCGCACCGACGATGAGTACGCGTTTGCCCGCATACGGCGCCGCGTTGGCGTAGCCCGACGAATGGGACAGGTCACCGGAGTAGTCGTCCGCACCCGGCCAGCCCGACTCGATCGGAATTCGATACTGGCCGGTCGCCACCACTACCGCACGCGCGCACCAGACATCGCCAATGGCCGTCGTAACCCTCCAATCGCTGCTGCCTGAATCTTTGGAGATTCTGGCAACCGGACAGGCTGTCACAACGCGCATGCCGAAATGCTCGGCGTACTCTCCCAGGTATTCGACGAACTGGTCGCGAGAGAGGTAGGGTGGGAAACGACGGGGAATACCATAGTGGGCGAGGCCGGAGAAACCGCGGATGGTGTGCAGATGCAGCCGATCGTATCGACGGGCCCACGTGCCCCCGATGCGGGCATCCTCCTCGAGCACGACGACGTCGAGTCCCTTGTTCTTGAGCGCGGCGGCGGCGGAGAGGCCCGACGCGCCGCCACCAACGACTACTACATCCGCGCTGCGCCGGGCATCGTATGCCCGCGCAACATCTTCCAGTGAAATCTGACCGGACGGCTGCAGGTGCGGCCTGGTCATCGAATCGTTATGGGCTCTTCGGCCACGCGTTGTTGCTCCGATCAGTATCGGGGAGGGCTTGCCGCGGATCGACAATGGCCCGGCGGACACGCTTCTTGTCGGGCACACGGTAGACGAATCCCTGACCGAGATTCCACATCTCCACGGGCAGCTTGACCGTGGTCGTCGAACCGTCGATGAAAGTGAGCGCGAGCTCCGCCGGCATCACCATCGTCCCACGATTCGTAAGATAGACGTTTGATCCGCCATCGGGACGCGCGGCGATGGAGTCGACCGACTGGTCGAGGCGCGCTGTACTGTAGATCCATCCCCGCCAGAACCAGTCGAGGTCCGTACCCGACGCGTCGCGCATCAGCCGGAAGAAATCCGCAGGTGTCGGATGCTTGAACGCCCACGCTCTGATGTACTCGCGAAACGCGGCATCGAATCTCTCCTTGCCCAATACTTCGTATCGCAGCATTTGCATCATGAGCGCGGGCTTCTGGTAACCCACCCAGAAGAGATCATGTACCTGAGTGGGGTTCGTAATGAGAGCCTGCTCTTCGCCCGGCCTGGCGTGATCCGCGTACAGATGGAGCGGATGCACCTCGATTGAATCACCGTAGGGAGTTCCGCGAAAATAGCTCGCGGCATTGGCGAGATCGATGAAGGTGTTGAACCCTTCGTCCATCCACGGATACAAGCGTTCGTTGGAGCCGACCGTCATCGGAAACCATTCGTGGCCGAATTCGTGGGCGATCACCCACTGCTGGTCCTCGCGCGACGGGCTGTTGGGCGTGAAGGTCAGCATCGGGTATTCCATTCCTTCGATCGGACCTTCCACCGTCGTGGCGTGCGACCACGGGTAGCGATACCACTGCTCGCTGAAATACTTGATCGCCCCGCGTCCCATTCGATTGACTTCGGTCCACTTGTCAGCCTTGGAACGGTATAGACTCTCGACGAGGATCCCGTCGTAGCCGCTGGCGTCCCACCGGAAATCGGGACCACCGGCGAAGGCGAAGTCGCGGACGTTCTTCGCGGTGAAGTGCCACATCAGTGATGGCACCGGGTTCAGGGCGGAGAGCTCGCCCTGCGCGTAGACCCGGGGGCGAGTGACATCCATCTTCCCGACTTCATCGGCCGTGATTATCGCCACCGGAGTCTCAGACTTTCTTGCCGCGGTAAGTCGTGCGCGCTGTGTCGGCGTCAGCACCTGCTCCGGATTCGCCAGCTCTCCCGTGGCGGCGACGATGTACGAGGCCGGCACGATCAATGACACGTCGAAGTCGCCGTACTCCAGATAAAACTCGCCGGCGCCGATGTACGGCTCGTGATTCCAGCCACGGACGTCGTCGTAGACCGCCATCCGTGGATACCACTGCGCGATCTCGTAGAGCGGGCCGTCGTGTCCCATGCGGCCGCCGCCCTGTGGCGGAACGTTGAATCGCCAGGCGGCGTCGATGTCGAGCGCTGCGCCCGGCGCAAGCGGCGCCGGCAGATCGACCCTCATCGTCGTGCCGAAAATCGTGTGCTTCGCAGAAGCTCCGGCGATGCGCAGCGACTCCAGCGTCAGTCCGCCGTTGAATCCCTGGCACGAGAAGTCGAAGGACGCGCCGAGGAACACGAGCGGCGGCTGATTCAACTGGTTGGTGATGCTCGTCGGAGCGCAGAGATTCTGCTCGACGAACATCCACAGATACGGCAGCGCGTCCGGCGAGCGATTTACATAGTGAATCGTCTCTCGGCCGCGAATTTCATTGCGGGCGGGATCGAGTGTCGCGGCGATTTTGTAATTCACCTGCTGCTGCCAGTACCGGGGGCCGGGTCGCCCGCTGCCGGTACGTATCTCAGTTGGTGCCGGCAAAACCAGCGCCGTGAACGGCGACGGTTCGGTGGCCTGGCCGACAGGGTTCTGCGCCAGCGCCGGTCGGCCGAACGCGAATAGAACGAGAGCGGCGCAGAGAACAGTATTACGCACGGGTGGGGTCCTCAGGGGTGCTGACCGAACGAACCAACGGGACGGTAAATATGTCCAACCAGGAGTGATCGGCCATTGCGGTAACTTTTCGCACGCCGGTTGCGTAATGGGAATTGGAGGTCGCTCGATGACGTATCCTCACCACTCGAGGAGCAATTCGCCCGACGGGTACGCGGTTCGGCCCGGCACCAGTGCCGCGCTGACGGCCCGTACGATCGATGCGACGATCCATCCTCCGTTGGTGAGGGCGCAGGAAACGGTCATCGGCCTCGTTCCCCGGATGGTCCAGGCGGCGGCCCCGCTCACGTCCCCGCTGTTCCTCAGCGCCGTTGCCCTGACCCTCGTTTTCATCTGGGTGGCGATCAAGATGCGCTACCGGCCCAGCGCCATTCTGTTGTCCGCCTTGCTGGTGATGGGCCTGACGTCCTTTCGGCCGGCGGAGAAGCCGCTGACCAAGCGCGAAATCGCCGCCAGACGTCCGAGAACGACGCTTCGGGAGTACGACCCCGATCGCTGGAGCCGTTACACGGGTCGCCGCGCCGTCGACGAACCGCCACCGCCTCCACAGATCCCCTCGCCGGATTTTGAGCCCCCGATTCCCCCTTCCTATGCCTCGCCGCCGATGATCGACTTCGGCAGCGATCCGGGCCAGATCGAGCTGCCACCGATCCCGGTGCCGCGCATCAACGAGCTCACCGGAGAGGTGCTGCGCTCCGCCGAGCGGATGCTTCGGGACAATGAGCAGATGCGGGCCGTGCTGGAGGAGGCGCGCATTCGCATGAGAGAGGAGCTGCGCCACCGCCGCTGGCGCAGCGCGGTCGCGGGCGCCCGGATACGCAGCCAGAACTTCGAGCCGATCGAGATCGATCTGACGCACTAACTCCGGCTTGCTTCTCGAAACTCACCAAAATAACTGCAACAGAACGGGTGCGAGCTTCTGGCATCTCGAAACTCAAAGCATCCACTGCAACAGAACGGGTGCGAGCAGTGAGAAGCGTAGTTGCAAGCAGTGAGTTCACTACGCCGGGACGTACTTCCGTGGCGTGAGGGCTACTGCCTGTACCCTGAACGGCACCTACTGACGTCCCGACGTAGTGAACTGGGATCTGGTAGCGTTAGTTACTCACTGCTCGCACCCGTTCAGTTGCAGTTAGATGCTTTCAGCCACCGGATGCCAGAAGCTCGCACCCGTTCATTTGCAGTTAGATGCTTTCAGCCACCAGATGCCAGAAGCTCGCACCCGTTCAGTTGCCGTCGATCTGACGCACTGGCGGCTCGCGTTTCAACCATCTGCTGGATAGGGTTGTCGAACCTGTCCCGGTTCTTCACACCCAGACCCTGGCATGCGTCGATTCTTTCTGGCTGTCCTCCTCGCCGCGTTGTCGACGTCCTCGTCGCCGGCACAAACCACCGAACTCGATTCCGCGGACGTTCGGCGTTGGCGCGAGGATCTCGCGTTCCTTGCCAAAGCGCTGCCAGCGCGGCACGCCAACCTCTTTCACGAAATGTCCCGGGCGCAGTTCGACAGCGCCCTCAACTCGATTGACATCCGCCTACCGACGCTCGCCCGGCATCAGGTGATCGTCGAGCTGCAGAAGCTGGCCGCCCTGATCGGTGACGGCCACACCAACGTCGGACCGTGGCGCGACAGTCTGATCGCCTTCCACACCCTTCCCGTCGCCCTCTACTGGTTCACCGAGGGAATCATCATCCGCGCGGCCGACTCCGCGCATGCCAACCTACTCGGCGCGCGCGTCGTCGCCATCAACGGAGTTCCTGTCGATTCAGTTGCCGCACGCATCAGACCTCTGATCAGCCACGACAACGAGATGGGCGTGCGCGCGTTCACGCCGTTCTTCATGGTGATGCCGGAGATTCTGCAGGCGACGGGCATCGCGCGGGACATACGCCGGATTCCCTTCACCATCGAGTCGGAGGGCCGACAACGGCAGGTCGTGCTCGAGCCCGCCGGACTGTTTCCGATGTTGACCGGTGACATCGATCGCAGCTGGGTGAACCGGCCGGGATGGGTGGACGCGCGCGACGGTAAGCCGTCTCCACTGTGGCTGAGCGATCCGATGAATCTCTACTGGTACAAGTACCTGCCCGAGTCGCGGACGCTGTACGTGCAGATCAACACCATCCAGCAGAAGCCGGCTGACTCACTGCGAGGCTTCATGACCAGAGCGATCGCGTCGGCAGACACGGCGCACGCCGAGAAGTTCGTGCTCGACCTGCGGTTGAACGGAGGTGGCAACGGCTTTTTCAACACGTCGATTTTTCTGCCGCTCATAAAATCCCAGTACGACGTGCCCGGCCGGCTATACGTGCTCACCGGGCGCCGAACGTGGTCGGCAGCGCAGATGCTGGTCACCGAGATGCAGAAGTACACCAATGCAACTTTTGTTGGCGAGCCAACGGCATCGAAGGGCAACGCATTCGGCGATTCCTATCGGATCGTGATGCCCAACAGCAAGGTGACGTTCAGAGTGTCGACGCTGTGGTGGCAGTACCTCGATCCGCGCGACAAGCGCGACATGATCGAGCCGGCCATTAGGGCGCCGTTGTCGTTCGCGGATTACGTGGCCGGAAGGGATGCTGGGCTCGAGGCGGTCACTAAGCCTTAACTCAACTCGCATCTCGAAACTCACCTATTAACTGCAACAGAACGGGTGCGAGCTTCTGGCATCTGGTGGCTGAAAGCATCTAACTGCAACAGAACGGGTGCGAGCAGTGAGTAACTAACGCTGATAGATACCAGTTCAGGACGTCGGGACGTCACTGGCGCCCTTCGGGCCGCCCGCAGCGGCTCTCACGCCACTCAGGGACGTCCCGACGTAGTGAACTCACTGCTTGAAGCGGTGCTTCTCACTGCTCGCACCCGTTCTGTTGTAGTTGATGTTTGGAGTTTCGAGATGCCAGAAGCTCGCACCCGTTCAGTTGCCGTTAGGTGCTTCGAGCTGTGAAGTGCTGCAGGGCTTATGGCCGTGGCCACTTGTTGTTACCGGGCGTTGCATCCATCCAGATCCCGCCATCGAGCGTCAGAGATTGAAGCGTCTTTGATGCCGGAACACTCACCGTCGCTCGCCGCAGATTGGCAGCCCAGATTGCCGGCGTTTGGTGGATGACGCTGGTGGTTCCATCGGTGAACGCGAGCTGAAAATCAACGGGCGCCGGCATGCCGCCGATGTTGTCGATCACCACGGTGTAGCCGTTACCGGCTTTCTGGACGCTGGCGATCGCCAGGTCGATGTAGCTGTTGTCGAAGAACCAGCTATTCCAGAACCAGTTCAGGTTCCGGCCGGTGATGTTGTTGAAGCTGTTGAAGAAATCCCACGGGATCGGATGCTTCCCATGCCAGCGGTCCATAAACCCGTGCAAAGCGGTTCGGAATTGTGCGTCTCCCAGAAGATCCTTTAGCGCCAGGTAGCCAAGCGCCGGCTTCCCGTAGGCGTTGTTGCCGTACGGCCCGATCAGGCCGTCGGCCGGAGTGATGATCGGAACATCTTCGAGAGCCGATCGGTCGTTGATCCATCCACCCACGCGAAACTGCTTGAAAGCGTCGGTGGCGCGCGCCGAGCCGAGGTCAACGCTGCCGATCAGATACTCGAAGGTGGTCGCCCAGCCCTCGTCCATGAACGCGTAGCGGGTCTCGTTGATTCCCATGTAGAACGGGAACCAGGTATGGGCGATCTCATGCTCGACGACGAAACGCGAGAACACCGTGTCGGCGTAGCTCTCATCGTTCACCATCATCGGGTATTCCATTCCGGCGAAGCCTTCGACGACGGTCGTCTTCTCGTACGGATACGGGATGCCGGGCCAGTTGCGCGACAGCCAGTCGAGCCCGTGTTGCGCGAATCGCACCATGTGCCGGAAATCCGTGGCGGTGTCGTTGTACGCCGCCTGCACGCTCGCCCGGCGATTGGTGGCTGGATCCACGACGACGCTGGCTGCATCCCATACGTAGTGATTGCTGAGCGCGAACGTCACGTCAGGAATGTCGGAGGCCTGGAACCGCCAGGTGTTCGTTCTGCCCTGCGTGGTGACCAACCGGGACCGCAGCTCCGCGAGACTGGCGACGTTGATGGTCTGGTCAGCCGTGAGTGAGCGATTGTACCGCTCCAGATGCGCCGGCTGCAGCACCTGCGACGGGTTCAGAAGCTTGCCGGTGCCCCACACCACGTAGTTCGACGGAACCGTGATGGCGACGCTGTAGTCGTTGAAGTCGCTGTAGAACTCCTGCAGGTCGGTGAAATCCATCCGGTCCCAGCCGTTGTAGTCGTCGTACACGGCCACTCGCGGGTAAAAATAGGCGAGGAACCACGTCGTCGAATCGATCATCCCCTCCCGGTTGCTGGTCAGAGAGATCTCGTAGTGCCATTTGACGTTCATGCGCACCGAATCATGCGGCATCAGCGGCTTTGGCAGTGGAAACGATTGCCAGGTGAACGTGTTCGGCCTTACCTGCCACGGCACAGTCTCGCCGTCGACTGAAACGCCATCGAACTGCACCCCCGACGTCAGGTAATCAGGTCCGACGCCAAACGCGCGCGGCGCGCCAGGCTTGTGGATGTTGACGAACAGCTTGATCACCGGATTGGCGAGAGTGTCCGGACTGTTGTTGATGTAAACGATGCTCTCGTTGCCGCGGACGATGCGGTCGGGCGGCAGCGCGGTGATCTCGATGTTGTAGCGCCCGCGATTCTGCCAGTAGTTGAGACCGGGCCGACCATCGGGAGATCGAGTGCCCTTGCGAAAAGCCTCCTGGATGTCGCGAGGCACGTAGAGGCCACCCGTACCGCTCGCGGGCGCGGGCGGAGTCGCCGGCGTGGCAACGCAGCCGGCCGCGGCGAGGAGGCCAGCGAGTAAAATCGTCGAATGGGTTTTATTGAACATCGTAGACCGTGGTTGGGACCTTATCGAGGTATTTGTCGAACCATCCGACGATGTGCCTTAGACGCTCTACGCGATGCCACGGTTTACCCGACCGCGAGAGCTCATGGGTCTCGTCCGGGAAGCGCACCATCACCGTCGGCTTGTGCAGATACTTGAGCGCCCGAAACATCTGCTCGCCGCCGAGGGCGGGAGGCGTACGCATGTCGGACTCACCCTCGATCAACATTAGCGGCGTCTGAACATTGGCGACGTATGTGATTGGTGAAAGGTCGGTGAACTGTTTCTGATTCTCCCAGGGTGCGCCGGAGAACCAGGTGGGATTGAAAAGGGTGAAGTCCGCGGAGTACCAGAAGCCCGTCCAGTCGGCGATGGAGCGCTGCGAGACGGCGGCGGCGAATCGATTGGTGTGTCCGACGATCCAGTTGGTAAGGACACCACCGCCGCTGCCGCCGGTGACTCCCATGCGTGCCGGGTCGACGTATCCGCGTTTGACAATTTCATCGACGCCGGCCATCAGATCCTTGTAATCGTCGCCCGGATAATTGTGCTGGATGATGTTGCCGAAGTCCTGGCCGTACGACGTGCTGCCGCGCGGATTGACGTAGAGCACGACGTAGCCCTTTGCCGCCATCCATGAAAACTCGTGCGTAAACGTGTTGCCGTAAGCGGCGTTGGGTCCGCCGTGGATCTCCAGAATCAGGGGATACTTTTTCGACGCGTTGAATTGCGGCGGCTTGAGAATCCAGCCCTGAATGGGACGGCCGTCGAAGCTCTTGTAGTTGATCTCCTCCGGCGCGCTCAAGTCGAGCGAGGCGAACAGTCCCTGGTTAAGCGTCGTGAGCGGCAGCGGCGCAGTTGGCGCGAGGCTGGTGTTGTAGAAATACAAGTCGCCGACGGAGACTGGGGAGGAGACGAGCACGGCGAGCTTCGTTCCGTCGGAGCTGGCGGTGTACGACACCACATCATGGGCGCCGACTGTCACGGCCTGTGAATTGGGAGCGTTGATGGAGAATCGGCGCAGGTTGGCGCTGCCGTTTTCCGTAGTCACTACGGTCAGATTGGTGCCGTCGCGGCTCCAGATGACGCCGCCGCCAGAGCCGGCGCGTGGAGGATGCTGATCGCCGGAGAGCCCGCCCTCGACATCGTAGTCGTAGGCCGTGGTGAGGTTTCGTGGCTTGGCGCCATTGGTGAGGTCGACGACGTATAAATCGGCCTGGTCGTAGAAGCGGACGGGCTTGGCGTTCTCGTTGGCGGTGAAGGCGAGGCGCTTGCCGTCGGGTGAAACCGCGATCGAGCCGATCCCGCCGTCGATGCTGACGACCTTCGTCATCGCCCCGCCGTTTGACGGAACGGAATAGACCTCGTTGCCGGCCGTCTCGTAGTAGGGCTCGAGTCGTCGATTCGATGTGAAGTAGAGGCGCTGGCCGTCGGGCGACCACACCGGCTCGTCCTCGTCGAATTCGCCGAAAGTGATCTGCTTCGTACTCGGCAGAGCTCCTACCGCGGCGAGAGTCGCGGGCACGGTCCAGATATGCGAATGCGCTGTCACGTCCGTGTAGCCGGCGCCGTTCCAGCGGTACTGGGCGCGGGTGATGACGCGGACGTCGCTCACATGCTTCTTCGTGGAATCGACCGACTTTGTCGAGTCTGATTTCTTCGCCGTATCAGGCGTCGAGCTGAAGGCGATGGTGCGACCGTCGGGCGACCACACCGGGCTCGATGCGCCCTTTGGTGCATCGGTTAGAGCGCGCGCTTCACCGCCGTCCATCGAGATGAGGTAGATCTGCGATGGCTTCGACTTTCCGTCGACCGGCTCGGGGGTGCGGACGAAAGCGAGGTCGCGGCCGTTGGGAGCCCAGCGCGGCGACCTGTCGTTGCGGCCCGCGGTGAGTGGGCGCGCGGAGCCCTTCCCATCGGTTGGGACGACGAAGATCTGAGTCTCGTAGCGGTCCTGGGCCTCGTTGATGTTGACGCGGACGAAAACGACCCGCGAGCCGTCGGGGGAGATTTGCGGATCCGCGGCCCAGACGAACTTGAAGAGATCAGTGTCCGCGATTGGACGGCGGGCCTGAGCGGAGAGTGAGGCCGGGGCGAGGAAAACGAGAAGAAGAAGGGCGCGATTCATCGGATAGGTTGAGAAGAAGAATTGCGGGCTGAGAACTGACTTCTATTGGGCTGTCCGGGTCCAGTCCGGCAGACTAACCTATTGCTGAAGAAAACCGGCCACCAGCACGGGGGTCTCACATGCTTCGGGTTATGGCGCTTGTTTGTGCGGCGGTGGCAGTCAGCCCCGATTTGGCCCAGGGCCAGGGGTATCCGCCCAGCCAGCGCGGGAGCGTTACCCAATCGGTTGCTTACACCGACATCTCCATCGTTTATGGGCGGCCGGTTGCGCGCGGGCGGGCGTTGTTCGGTGCACTGGTTCCGTGGGACGCCGTCTGGCACCCCGGCGCGGATTCGGCGACGCGCGTCAGATTCAGCCGCGACATCGTCGTCGAAGGGAAGCCGCTACGAGCGGGTGAGTATTCGCTGTGGCTGATTCCGCGGGAGAAAGCGGCGTGGACGCTAATCTTCAACAGCGCGGCGCACACGTTTCACCGGCCGTATCCGGGCGAGAGGTTCGAGGTGCTGCGGGTGGATCTCGCGCCCGAGCAGGTCTCGCCGGTGGAATCGTTGACGATCGATTTCCCGAGAGTGATCCGCGACGAGGCGGATCTGCGAATCCATTGGGGAACGAGCGCGGTCACCGCACACATCAAGGCGCCGTTCCAGCCGCGAACGTGAGCGGCGTGACTACTTCGTCAATTCGGCGGTGGCGATTGTCTCGTTGTGCTCGAGCATTGTCGACGCAAACTTGACGACGCGTCGCGTTTTCTTGTCGATCCAGTAGGC
>DASYIM010000090.1:0-8809 GCA_035997625.1 Gemmatimonadaceae bacterium | reverse complement strand
TTGAGATTGTACGCGCTCCAGTAGTGTGTGAAGCGAAGCGCGCGATAGAGCTGGGTCGCCGAGAGGCCGGCGTGATATCCGACGTAGAGTCCTGCGACATAACCTGCGCCGGTGACCGCGCTGTGCCATCGATTGCAGTAGTCGATTACCCGTTGCGATGGCGTCCCCAGCGCGACGCCTTCGAGGTCGCACCAGACGGTGACTCCCCAAGGAACTCCAAGCATTCCCGCTTCCGACGCGGCGATCCCGCCGTTAGTCGTTCCTTTTGCTTTAGTTGGTTGCCAGGATGTATCCGATTCGACGTACTGCACGAGCATCAATCCAATGCCAACGCTGAGAAGCCCCCGGGCTTCAGTCGCGCTGAGCGCCGATGCCTGTGGCTTGTCGCGTCGGACGTAGCGAACGGCGAACCTGTAGCCGGCGCGACGAAACGCGGCAGCTGCGCTCGGGGAGACGCGCTCGGCGGTATCGAACCCGCGCACACCGTCCGGAGCTGTGAAGACGTGCCCGGGAAGAGTCATCCTTGAATTATCGCCTGATGCGCGCCGGCCGTGGCTCTACTGTGAGATTCTCTCGTGAACCAGGGCCAGCGCCTCATCTTCAGGACGTGCGGTGCATTTGCCTTCGCGCATTCGCCATAGCGCGCCGGCAATTGAGATGTTCTCGTCGATTGCCTGGCTACGTGACACCATGCCGGCCGGCGCGATCAGGCTTCGCGCCACCGAATCGAGCGCCGCACCGACTGACGGAGCTTCGATGTCCAGACATTTGTGAGCCGCTTTAATCGTCATCTGCACCAGCTGACGACTGCGTCGCACTTGCTCGTCCAGACCCAGCCCGCGCTGGGTGGGGTCGAGGGCGATGACACTGTCGGCGAGTTTGATGGTCTTTACAATTGAGCTGTCTTCAGGCGCGATTCTCTGGGCGGCGAGAAAATCGTTTCGCGCCACGGGATAATTGCCGAGCGCCAGCGCGGCCCTTCCGAGGCCGACGTAGGCTTCAGCATCCCGCGAATTCTTACGCAATAAATCGCGGTAAATGTCGCTCGCTCGCGAGGGCGATCCGGCCAGCACGAAGTAATTGGCGACGCGTCTCCGCAGAACGGTGTCGTCGGGCGACTCATCCTGAATCGGCAGCAGCTCGGCCAACAACTCCTGCCTGGCACCGGTGCGGGCGAGCAGATCAATCAGCTCGAACCGCGCGATGGCGCGGCTCCGCTCGGCATCACCGGGCCAGAGCTCGTAGATCGCGCGATGATAATAAGATTTCGCTTCGTCCACGCGGCTCTGTTTGGCGAGGACGCGAGCCATGGCGAGATTGGCTCCGCCATCGGTCGCGTCGCGCTCGAGCAGAGGGATCAGCATCTGCTCGGCGTCCAGCGAGCGTCCTTCGGCGAGCATCGCCTGAGCCAACGCCACGGTGTAGACCGGCCTGTCCCGATCAAGGGTGGCGGCGGTGCGGAGATGCTCGATCGCGTCGTGCAGCCTGTTGTGCCTGATCAGATTTTCACCGACACGATACTCATCGGCGGCGGTCAGACGCGTCGCGGTCCTGTCTGCGCGCGCGAGCGCCGTATCTGCAACGAAGAGCAGCAGGATGGCCACCAGCGTCAGCGCCAGAGTGAATACGAACTCTGACGGAGTCGCGGTCGGCTGTGGCCCGGGTTCCAGCGCGCTTGGATCCGAGATCATTTGACGACCGGCGTGCCGCGCATGGGAGTCACTCGGCTCGGATCGACGCCGTACGCCTGCAGCACGTCGCCGATCGTCACCACGCCGATGATCGTCCGGGCGTTCGACCGGCTCACCACCGGGAGAGCATTGTGCCCCGTATCACCCATGCGCGCCAGCGCCAGGCCCAGCGGTTGGTCGCTGTGGACGTGCGGGACGGGACGAGTCTCGTCGGCATTACCCCGCGCGCGCTTGAGAATTGTAGCGATGGTCACCGGGCGTTGAGTTCCTGTGGTGGCGTCGAGGATGTCGCTCACCCGCGCCATGGCGACCAGCCCGTCGTCATCGACGACAGGCCACGATTCCAGGTCGGAGCCTTCCATCAGCTCGGCCGCTTCATCGACCTTCATCTCCAGGGTCAGCGGCTGTGGCGGCGTCCGGATGGCGGAAGTCACCCACAGCGCAGTGTCGGTGCGGAACGGACCGCTCGGCAGATGCAATCCGTCCTGATGGGCGAGTGCTTCGTAGATCGGCTCGCGCTGCAGTTTCTGGGAGATGAAAAATGCGATCAGGTTGGCGATCATGAGCGGAACGATGATCGTGTAGTCGCGCGTAATCTCGAAGATCATGATCACCGACGTCAGCGGCGTCCTGATGATTCCAGCGAAAGCCGCGCCCATGCCGACGAGCGCGTAGGCACCGGGCCCAGCCGTTGATGCAGGGAAAATCAAATGCGCGACGCCGCCAACCGATGCGCCCACCATCGAGCCAATGAACAAGCTCGGGCCGAAGATTCCGCCGGCGTTGCCGGACGCATACGCCGTCGCCGTGGCGATGATCTTGAGCACCGCGAGGACGAGAACAGTTCTGAGGATGACGTCACCGTTGAGGACTCGCTCGACCTGGTCGTAGCCGACGCCGAGCACCTGCGGGACGAAGAAGCCAAGTACTCCGACCGTGAGCCCGCCGATCACCGGCTGGAGCCAGAGAGTTGTATTCGGCATCCGCAGAAAGCGCGCGCGCAGATTCAGCAGCAGCTTGACGAATCCGACCGAGGCGAGTCCACCGATGACGCCAAGCAATGCGTAGATGCCGAGCTCGCCGGCACTGACCAGGTGGTAATC
Source organism: Gemmatimonadaceae bacterium (assembly GCA_035997625.1). Taxonomy (GTDB): domain Bacteria; phylum Gemmatimonadota; class Gemmatimonadetes; order Gemmatimonadales; family Gemmatimonadaceae; genus UBA4720. The sequence continues at coordinate 6,015 of DASYIM010000090.1, read as the reverse complement.
GGGAACATGGAATAGCGGACTGTCACCCAGTATGAGATGGAGAACCATCCATGCGGTCGCCGACGCGAGGACGACGGAGCCGAGCACGGGCGCGTGCAGGTCGCCCATGATTTCTTCGAGAGTGAAGAGGACCGCTGCGATCGGAGTATTGAAGGCCGCGGAGAGCGCGGCAGCTCCGCCGACGGGCACCAGCCATTTCACCTGAGCTTTGCTCAGGCCGAGCCTGCGCGCAATGACTGACGCGAGCCCGGATCCAATGTAGACCGATGGTCCTTCGCGGCCGAGCGGGATGCCACTGGCGAGCGAGATCGAACAGCAGATGAACTTGCCGACGACGGAACGGAGGGAGATGCGCCCGTCGTGAATGAAAACCGCGGCGCGGGTCTGTGGAATTCCGCTGCCGCGGGCGAGGGGGAAGTACCGGTAGAGCAGATACCCGCTCAGCAGCGCTCCCAAAGTCGGGACCAGAATTCTTCGCCAGCCAAGCCCCCCGGCTGGATACATGTGCGCGGCGAGTCGTCCGGTGAGGAGAATGAAAGCTACGACGACGAGTCCGACCAGTGCGCCGATGAAGAGACTCAGCAAAAGGGAGAGTCTGTCTTCCTTTCGGCGGAGGTCCTCGACCAGCCCGACGATATTCTTTGGAAGTCGCGGAAGCCTGGGGCGTCGCATGGTCAAAAAGTAAGCGCTGATCGCCGGGTTAGAAGGTCTAACGACTAACGTTTCTTCAAGTCCCGCCTATCTATCGAGCGCGTTCCCAGTCGCTGAGGGGACAGAATCCGTTCCTGATCCAGACATCATTGGGAACGGCCTTGGCAAGCGCTACCTCCTGGACGAGATACTCATCGGGCAACGCATTGTGCCCCTGATAGTCGGGGTACTTCACGATCTCCAGTCCCTCGCGGATGATGTGCGCGACGAAAGCGATCGCACCGACCGTCGGCAACGAGCCCTGAAACTCACGTGACAGCTGCGTGGGCTTGAGTGGGCCAGTCGCGGTGATCATCGGTATCCGAAGGGTGACGGTAGACATCCCTACTTAGACGATTGGCCGCCGACAACCGCAAAGCGCCAACAAAAAGAGCCCGGCAGTTCTGCCGGGCTCTTTTTGTCGAGCTATTGTCTTCTCAGCCGCCGCGCGTCTTCGTCACGTTGACGGCGTGGCCGCAGAAGCTGCCGGTGATAGTCGATGTATGTGTTGCGGGATCGAACGACGAGGTGATATCGACGTCGCACGTCCCCGAGCCGCCGGTCCTTGACCAGGTGAAGCTGCCCTTGTGCGTCTGGGTCTGAAGGCCCGACAGCTGGCCATTCACGATGAGGAGATGTCCGGTGTAATTGAGATTGGGATTGCCGCTTATGGTCAGGACTCCGTCGCGCGTATCGAACGCGCAATTGGTGTCCGTTCTGGTGGCAGTCGCATCGAGAGTGAGGTTGTGGGTCGTGCGATCACCGGTGCCGACGATGCCGCCCGCAATAAGTGCCTCACCACCGCGAGGGCACTGCCTGGTGACGCTGAACTGATTGTTGATGGGAAACGGCGTCGAAGCAGCCGCTGCCGCACCGCTGCCATCGACGCCGATCGAGAAGGCGGCGCCAAACCCCAAATCGGAGGTTCCCATGGCCGAGGTGCCGTCGACATCTGCGGCAAGCTGGTTCGCGGTGGCCTGACTGATGCCGCCGGAAATGCCGGTGGAATCACTGCAGGCCGCAGCAGCGAGCACGAGCGCCGCGCTACAAACCAGGTAGGATTGTTTGAGCATTTGAGTACTCCGGGTGGAGAGGTTACCGATTAGACTGCGACGTCAGCTCAACCGTTAAGAGAGCAGCGTTCGCGGCCCTGGGTCGCGATACCGTCATTTTACAGGCCGTCCCCACCCGAAGGTTCCCCGATTATTGGAGGAAAGCGTTTACGCCACAGATTAGCCGGGTTAAGCGCCTCGCGGCGGGTTTACCGAAACGCTACGCATTCCGATCGCTCATCGGCAGAGGGTCGGCGGCTTACGTCGTCCTCGCAGACGATTTGGACGGGCACACAAAGGTCGCCGTGAAAATTCTCCGACCGGACACGTCGACGCTGGTCGGCGAGAATCGTTTTCGCCGCGAGATTGAGATCCTGCGGCAGCTCGATCATCCGAACATCCTTCCGCTGCTCGACCACGGGTCGACGGTGCAGGGAAGTCTTTTTCTCGTGACACCGTTCGTCGACGGCGAAACGTTGCGAACACGGTTGCTTCGCGAAAAGCGGCTCGAAGTAGCCGACGCGATCGCGATTGCCGGCGGCGTGGCGAGCGCGCTCGACGAAGCGCACCGGCGCGGGTTGATTCATCGCGACATCAAGCCGTCGAACGTTCTCCTTTCAGATAGTCGCGTAATCGTGGCGGATTTCGGCATCTCGCGGACGATGGTAATCGAGCAGAACAAGCCGATCACGATCTCGGGGGCCACGCTCGGCACTCCCGAGTACATGAGTCCGGAGCAGATTGGGGGAGAGGTCGAGCTGGATGCGCGGTCCGACGTCTACGCCCTGGGATGCGTCGTGTACGAGATGCTGGGAGGTAAGCCCCCGTTTACAGGATCCCTCGCCAAGGTTTTCACCAGCCAGCGCAATGAAGCACCGCGACCCCTTCGCGAGGTCAGGCCGGCGGTACCAGCTGGTGTCGACGCGGCGGTAATGAAATCGTTGGCGAAGCAACGAGGGTCGCGGTTCGAAACCGCCGGGGAGTTTGCGCGCGCTCTCGTCGTCGCGGGAATCTGACAAGCGTCCGTACCACGCGAACTTGCGTGCCGCATCCCGTCCCCCGTCCCCCGTCCCCCGTCGCTTCCCGCTCAAACCGCGTCGGACAAGCTCGTGAAGTTGAAATCCCTGGCCTTGATCGCCGGCATCACCACCGGACCACCCTGCTCCGTGCCGCCAATGCGAACCGCCGGACCGATCGCATCGAGGTTCGCCAGCAGAAACAACGGCGACTCGTTGAACCGGAAATTCTTGATTGCCTTGGTGATCTTGCCGTTCTCGATGAGGAACGTCCCATCGCGCGTGAGTCCGGTGAACAGAATCGTGCGCGGATCCACCGACCGCAGATACCACAAGCGCGTGACCAGCACGCCGCGTGGCGTCGACTTGATCATGTCGTCCATCGACGTCGTGCCGCCGACGAGCTTGATTGACGACGGGAAGCCCGTCGCTTGCTTGCTCTGCTTCTGCGCCCAGAACCTCGTGTAGAACAGCTGCTTGAGCACGCCGTTCTCCACCCACACCTGGCGCGACAATGGCATTCCCTGTCCGTCGTACGGCTGCGCCAGGAGCTGCGGGTCCTGCGGATCCGAGAAAATCGTGACGCGAGGATCGACGATCTTCTCGCCGATTTTGTTGCCGCCACCCTGCTTGGCGAACGCGCTCCGTCCTTCGTCGGCGTTGCGCGCGTTGAGAGCAAATCCCATCAGCTGCACCAGGTCGCCGACGGCCTGTGGTTCGAGGATCACCGTGTAGCGACCGGGCTCGATCGCCACCGGATTGCGGGACAACCGCGCCTTGTCGATGGCGCGGGCGGCCATTCCAGCAAAATCGATTTGCTTCCAGTCGGGATGCTCGGCGCCCGCCCAGCCCGATCCGGTTCCGTCGTCGGTTCGGACCGTCAGCGTGTAATTCGCCGTCGTCGATCGATTGTACGCGAACAACCCATTGCGATTGCCGATCGCGTTGGAGCCGGCGTTGACGACGATAAATCCCGCCGCTTTCAGATCGGCCGCCTTACGCGCCGGCTCGAGTGCCGTGAGCGCGGCACGCGCGCGATCCGCCGGCGTCAGATTCGCCGTGGATTCGAAATAACCGTTGACTGGCAAATAAGTCTGCTGTCCGAGCGGCGGCATTACCTCGGGATCGTCGGGCGAAAGCTTCGCCAGCGACTCCGACTGCGCTACTGCGCGCTGCAGAGCGTCATCGGAGACATCGTTTGTCACCGCCGTTGCGTGCTTTTTCCCGAATGTGCTGGTGACGGCGATGGTGCCGTTGACGACACCGCCCGCCGTCGACATCTGATTGGCGGCAAAGCGCACGTCTGCCTGGTAACCGCTGTTCAGGTTGACCAGGATGTCGTCGGCCTTGGACAGCTTCGTCACCTTCTCGATCAGCGACTGCGCCATGTCGCGCGGCATCACCGCGCTATCCGGTATCAATCGCTCGGCGCGCTCGATGAGCCGGCGCGGCTCGCGGGAAGAATTGTTGCGGCTCATGCTTTCCTCCCGGTGTTGATGACGTTGATGTTGCGGAAGCGGCTCGGCACGCAGCCGTGACTGACCGCGTTCGACTGCGGTGGTTGTCCCTTACCATCGTTGAAGGCGCCGCCGAGGAAATAGGAGCTCTTGCCTCCGATCATGTCCATTGAGTTCCAGAAATCGGGTGTGCGCATCTGGTAGGCAACGTCCTTGAGCTGGCCGACGATTTTCCCACCTTTGATCTCGTGGAAGACCTGCCCGCCGAACTGGGCGTTGTAGCGCTGCTGGTCGATCGAGAATGAGCCGTCGCCCTCGATCGCGATACCGCGATCCGTTGCGGCGATGATGTCGTTCCAGCCGATGTCTTTCGCGCCGGGGAGGAGCGAGACGTTCGGCATGCGCTGGAACTGCACCGTGCCCCATGAATCCGCGTTGGAGCAACCGTGCGACCTGGCCTGCTTACCCTGGGCGTCGTACCACCATTTCAGCCACGCCGCCTGCTCGCGCGTGGTTTGATAATCATTTACAACGCCATTCTTGATGATCAGGAATGTCTCCGGCTTCACGCCTTCGTCGTCGTAGCCGATCGTGGCGCAGGCGCCTTCCTGCGAGCGGTCACCCTGGATGTTCATGAACTCGGGTCCGTACCTGAACTTGCCCAGCATTTTGTCGGGAGGAGCGACGAAGCTGGTGCCGGCGTAATTCGCTTCGTAGCCGAGCGCGCGATCGAGCTCGGTGGGGTGGGCGATGGACTCATGGATGGTGAGCCAGAGGTGCGACGGGTGCAAAACGAGATCGTAGCGACCGACGTCGACCGACTTGGCCTGGAGCTTCTGGACAGCCTGCTCGGCCCACTTGCCGGCGTTACCGACCAGGTCCTGCTCCAGCACGTACTCCCAGCCGCGACCCGCTGGTGCGACGACGTTGCCGCGGGTCTGGAAATCGGAGTTGTCGGGAGCAACCGCGGTAACGGTGAAGGGAACACCCACGCGCACGATGGTCTGAGAGATCACCGAGCCTTCCGTCGAGGCAAAGTTTCTGTCCTCCTTCACGAACAGCAATCCGGAGTTCACGAAACGGACGCCTTTGACCTTCAGCGCTTCCGCGTTGGCGCGGAGCAGAAGATCCGCGCGCTGCTCGATGGGAATGGTGAACGGATCGATCTTGAACGAGCTCTTCCAGCTGACGTTGGGATAGGGCTGAACCGGGGTCAGCTGGACGGGCTGATCGCGCGCGATTCGATTCGCCCTGGCGATTGCTACTGCTTCGCGCGCGGCCGCGGCTACTCCGTCGGTTGTCAGCGTCTTGGTGGCGCCGAATCCCCAGGTGCCGTCGACGAGCGCGCGCACTCCCGCGCCAATGTTGTCGACATCCGCGGTGTTGACGATCTGCTGCTCGCGGGTAAAGACGATGCTGTTGTGATAGCGCCCGATGCGGACGTCGGAGTAGCTGGCGCCGGCGGACTTCGCGGTATTGATCGCCGTCATCATCAGCTGCTTGATGACGTCGTCCTGCGGCATCTCAACCGGCTGCGCGTTGAGCAGCCCGGCAAAGCCGGGGGATAGCGCGTTGGCGGCGGCGATGCCGGCTGCCGCCATGCCGGTTTGTTTGATGAAGGCTCGACGTGTCTTCTTCATGATTCGGGTGGGAGAAAGGTTGTCGAAAGCACTCAGACCGCGTCAGACAAACTTGTGAAGGTGAAATCTTTCGCTTTGATGGGCGGCATCACGACCGGACCGCCCGCCTCCGTGCCGCCGATGCGCACCGCCGGTCCGATGGCCTCGATATTATTGAGCA
>DASYIM010000089.1:0-5534 GCA_035997625.1 Gemmatimonadaceae bacterium | reverse complement strand
CGCGCGCGGAAAGCCGATGAGCGAGGGCGAGCGAGGGCCAAAGCAAACCGTGGTGCTGAGGCGAATCCCCGTAGCGGCGGAGGCAGGCACGAGGGTGGGAAACGCGAGTCGCAATCGTCAGATCGCCGTTCACGCCATCGCCGTCGCGGGCGGTGAGTGGCCACCCGTGCTCAATCGTGTACAAGAAGCTGGTGCGGTAACGATTACTTCCCGAACCGAACCTGCCGGGTGTCCTGCTCCTGTCCGGTGGGGACGGTGAGAGATCCGTACAGCTCTGGGCGTCTCGCGCGTAGCCACCGGCGTCCCGATGATGTCGGAAGGAGAGAGGCGTCGAGATCTGCGACGACCATATCGTCCTTCGCGGCGCTAGTCTCGGCTATCACCTCTCCGTAGGGGTCGAGCACCATCGCGTTGCCGGTGCGGATCTCGTCGTCATCGGGACCGATGCCGTTGCTGAACAGCAGGAACATGCCGTTGTCGTGGGCTCGGCTGGGCAGCCAGCGCATCAGCCAGCCGCGGCCCTTGGGGCCGCAAAGCTTCGCGTGGATCGCCGCAGGATCTTCGTCTCGTTTCGTCCAGATGGCGGGGTCGATCGGCTTCATCGCCCTCGGGCTCAACGAGTTGCAGCCGCCGGTCTGATGCGGAGCAAGAAGGATCTCGGCACCGAGGAGCGCGGTGGCGCGGGCGTTCTCGACGATGTTGTTGTCGTAGCAGATCAGAACGCCGACCCGGCAACCGTGGGGAGTGTCGAAGACGGTATAGCGGTCTCCCTGCGAGATGAATTCACTCACGAAAACGTGAAGCTTGCGATGAACAGCCCACTGACCATCGGGCATCGCCACGACGTAAGCGTTATATAACTCCCCGTCCTCGCCCCGTTCGATAAGCCCAGCCCCGATCGTCATCCCGTGTTCCCTGGAGAGAGCGAGCAGCTCCCGGGTGGATGGACCGTGGGGAACGGACTCAGCGAGGGCCTCAACTTCTTTACGCGAGAGTTTCCGCACGTGCCAGTAGCCCGTTATGCACATCTCGGAAAAGGCAATAATTTCTGCGCGGGATCGTGCGGCTTCCATGACGAAGTGCCGGATCCGTCCGAGGTTGTAGGTTTTGTCGCCGGGAGCGTGTTGAAACTGGACCGTCGCCACGCGGATGTCGCGCATCAAGGACCTCGTATGGTGCCACACTCAAAATGCCGGGACTCTGTCATGAGTGGGAGTAGGCGCTTCGCACTCACTGCCGGTGCATGACGCGTCTTGCCGGGAGCCATCGGGCGGCCCAGCATATGTCATCCTGATTCTGGAGGCTGCATGAAGGTCCTGGGCTGGATTGGAGTGCTTCTCATCGTGGGCGGGATCATCGTCGTGGCAATGCGAGGCATCCCGTACACGAAAAGTCGCAATGAAGTAGAAGTTGGCCCGCTCAAGGTCACCACTCAGGAGCGGGGTCTGGTAACACCAATTGTCGGAGTCGCGGCAATCGTTGTTGGTGTAGCGCTGGTTTTCGCCGGACGGAAGCAGTCGGTATGAACTGTTGCTGACGATCCTGGCCGCTGTCGCTCTGCTTCAGGACTCCTCGGTATACGACGGTCGGGCAAAACGGGTGCACGTCGATGTCCCGCGGATCGACACTGTTGTCGCGATCGACGGCAATCTCGACGAGCCGGTTTGGCGTCGAGCGGCACGGCTCACGGGATTCTCGCAGTATCAACCGGTGGACGGACTGCCCTCGGTCGAGCCGACTGAGGTATTGGTCTGGTACGCGGGCGACGCGATCTACTTCGGAATCCGTGCGCGCGAGATCCACGGGAACGTCGTTCGAGCCACCCACGCCAATCGCGACAACATCGACAGCGAGGATCAGGTGCAGATCCTCCTCGACACCGACAACTCCCGTCAGATCTCGTTTCTGTTTGGCGTCAATCCCTACGGAGTGCAGCAGGACGGAACCCGAAGCGCGCAATTCGCGGGCGGCGCAGGCGGTCCATCCGCGACGGGCGGAGGTTTCCGCACCATCAATCCGCTCGAAGGCAGTGTCGATCTCAATCCGGATTATTTCTTTGAATCAAAGGGACGCCTGGTAGAAGGCGGTTACGATGTGGAAATGCGGATACCCTTCAAGAGCCTGCGCTATCAGGACGCGAACGTTCAAAGCTGGGGAATCCATGTGCTGCGTCGCGTTCAGCACTCCGGATTCCAGGACACATGGGCGCCGGCCATTCGGGCCAACTCGAACTTCCTGGCCCAATCGGGCTCGCTCGACGGACTACGCGACCTGAAGCGCGGGCTGGTGCTCGAAGCGACGCCGACAATGACGGCGCATGCGGACCGGTCGCCGACCACCGGCAACGGAACAGATTACCTGAAGAAGGGTGAGCTGGGCGGCGACATACGATGGGGAATCCGTCAGAACCTCACCCTCAACGGTACGATCAACCCTGACTTCTCGCAGGTCGAGGCCGACGTCGGACAGGTACTGCTCAACGAGCGTTTCGCTCTCTTCTACCCGGAAAAGCGCCCATTCTTTCTCGACGGACTCGAGCTGTTCGATTCGCCGAACCAACTGATCTACACGCGCCGGATTGTTGCGCCGAAGGGCGGGGCCAAGCTTACCGGAAGAATTGGCAGATTGAACGTCGCGTCTATCGTCGCCGGCGATGACAAGCTCTACTCGTGGAACGCCGCGCACTCGCCGCTCTTCGGGGTCTCACGTCTCAGATATGATTTTGGCTCTGCCAACAGCCTCGGCGGTGTCGTAACGGCGCGCGAGGACGGAAGTGACTACTCGCGAGTGGCCGCTGCCGATTTTCGTTTCTACCACTCGAAGCTCTATTGGGCGCAGTTCCAGGCCGCGCATTCCTGGACCGACAGCGCACTCAATCAGACGACGGGATCGATCCTGCAAGCCGACTGGGACAGAACCGGACGCGCCTGGGGTTTTCACTACACGCTGAGGTCGGTCGATCCCGGGTTCAAGGCAGCAGCAGGTTTCGTCAATCGCGTCGGCATCATCGAGGGCCGCGCGTTCAATCGGATCAGTTTCTACGGTGAGCCGGGCGCGCTCGTCCAGACCTACGGTGCGTTCTTCGGACTCAATGGCATCTGGAACAATGGTGGTGGCGGTCACGGGATCGAAGAGAACACCATCTCCATCACACCGAGCGCGACTTTACGTGGCGGATGGCAGCTGGGCGGCGCGGTCAGCCAGGGCTACTTCGCCTTCGACCCCGCGCTCTACTCTGGATATACAGTTCAGGTTCCGGCACCGGCGCCGGGAGTGACCCAGATCATTCCATTCACAGTTCCACCGCCGGAGTCGCGCAACATCGGTGGATCGCTGAGTCTCACGACGCCGACCTTCCGCCACTTCACGGGGCGAGCTGCTGTCACTCGCGGCGAGGTGCCCGTATTTCGGGAAGCAGCGCCAGGTCGCAGCTCACGCATCGATGCGTCGCTCGATGTGCGTCCAACCGCGGCGATCCGCAGCTCACTGCAGTTCTCCCGACTCACCATCGATCGGGAACTTGACGGCTCACAGTTTTCGTCGGAGACGATTCCGCGTCTCAAGATCGAGTATCAGATCAGCCCGCCAATCTTCGTGAGATTGGTGGGGCAGTACGCCGCCCGGTCGCGCTCCTCGCTGCGCGATCGTGATGGCAATCCTATCCTGGTAGGAGGCGTGCTGGATACAGGCGAGGTCTCCAACCAGTTCTCAACAGACTGGCTATTCAGCTATCGGCCGGTTCCGGGAACTCTCGTCTATCTCGGTTACGGATCGACTCTGGAAGAGGCGGACGCATTCCAGTTCCAGAACCTGCACCGCACGAGGGATGGGTTCTTCGGAAAGATCAGCTATCTCTTCAGGTTCTAGTGAGCGGTTGGCGGCTACCCGTTGATGGTGCGCATCCCGCCTTCTGAATAACGCGGGCCGGCGGTGGCGCCCTTGGGCGCCGCGACATCGATGCGCATCAAGTCATTTTCGGACAGCACGATATCCAGCGCGCGAATGTTCTCTTCCAGGCGCGCGGGGCTGCGAGTGCCCGGAATCGGGACGATGTCGTCTCCCTGAGCGAGCACCCACGCCAGCGCGAGCTGCGCGGGAGTGCACTTGTGCTCCTTGGCAATTTCCTCGACGCGCGCGACGAGATCGAGATTCTTCTGGAAATTCTCGCCCTGGAAGCGCGGATGCTGCCTTCGGAAATCGTCCTCGGCGAGGTCTTCCACCCGCTTGATCTGGCCAGTGAGAAATCCGCGACCCAGCGGGCTGTAGGCAACGAACCCGATATCCAGCGATCGCAGCGCTTCGAGAAGGCCGTCCTCGGGATCGCGAGTCCAGAGCGAGTACTCGGTTTGAACCGCCGTAATCGGATGCACTGCATGCGCGCGCCGGATGGTGGGAACCGACGCCTCGGACAACCCGATGTAGCGCACCTTTCCTTCGCGGACGAGATCGGCCATCGCGCCGACCGTGTCTTCGATTGGAGTGTCCTTGTCGACGCGATGCTGGTAGTAGAGATCGATGGTTTCGATGCCGAGTCGCTTGAGCGATGCTTCGCACGCCTGGCGCACATATTCAGGTTTTCCGTTCACGCCAAGGAACGCGCGGGTCTTTGGATCCCGGACGTTCCCGAACTTGGTGGCGACGATCACCTTGTCCCGCTTTCCCTTGATGGCGCGGCCAACCAGCTCCTCGTTGGTGAGAGGCCCGTAGATGTCGGCGGTATCGAAGAGGTTGACGCCGAGCTCGATAGCGCGGTGAATGGTGGCGATCGACTGCTGTTCGTCGCTCGGTCCGTAGAAGTCGGACATTCCCATGCAACCGAGTCCGAGCGCGGAGGTCTGCAGGCCCTGTGAGCCGAGTCGGCGAGTTTTGAGAGCGGTGGTCGTGGCGGGAGTCATACGAATTCCTGGTACGTTAGTGTCGGCAAAACGGCTAACGAAACAAACACCCTGAAACGTGTGGTGCGCAAGCTCGTATGGGACTCGGGCAATAGCGGTTGGCGCTCACTGCTGTCACTCTTAAGCGCATGTCGTCTTCGCTCAGCGCGCGGAATGTGTCTCATCGCTTCGGGAACGTCGTTGCTCTGGACGACGTAAGCCTCGAGGTCGACGCCGGCCGGGCTACAGCTCTCGTCGGTGAGAGCGGCTCGGGGAAAACGACGCTCCTCCGATGCTTTAATCGGCTCGTTACGCCGGAGCGGGGAGAGATTCGGGTCGGCGATAAGGATGTGCGAAATGAAGATGCCGTATCGCTGCGAAGACGTATTGGCTACGTACAGCAGCACGGCGGATTGCTCCCGCATTGGCGGGTGCTGCGCAACGTCGCGCTCGTGCCGACTCTTCAGGGGCGGCAGGATGCTGAGGACGCCGCGGGCGAAGCACTGGAGCTGGTGGGGCTTTCAACGGCGCAGTTCGGATCGCGCTTTCCTCACGAGCTTTCGGGTGGCCAGCGACAGCGGGTTGCTCTGGCTCGGAGTATCGCCGCTCGCCCTGGGGTGATCCTGCTCGACGAGCCATTCGGTGCACTCGATGCGATCT
>DASYIM010000088.1:0-5402 GCA_035997625.1 Gemmatimonadaceae bacterium | reverse complement strand
AGGTGGTTCATTCGTCAAGTGATTCGAAGCAAAATTGTTTGGCTTTCGAAGCTCCTCCGCTCTTCCTGAGCAGGTTTGGAAACCAGTCGGAAGGGGATTCTCAACGTAGCGCGTCAAGGGAGCGAGTTCAACCCCCACCATCTCCGTTTTTTTCCTGCGCTGTTGGTGCGTTCACCAACCAAACCGCGCGCACGGTGGTCCAATCTTATTCGCGGAGTCACTGGTAACTATGAAACGCTGGCGGGATTCGGTTAAGCCCGTATGTTTGCGAAGCTTAGTGAGCCGGTGGAATGCTCCAACCTCCCCAGCCTTCAGGTCGCCCCAGAGTCGTGGATCCGCTCGATCCCGGACCCCCCGCTGATCCAATCGCACCGCTTCGAGAAGCGTTGCGCGGACATTACGACATTATCAGGGAAATCGGACAAGGGGCTTTTGCCACTGTCTACCTGGCGCAGGATCACAAGCACGAACGCAAGGTCGCGCTCAAAGTCCTGCACGCCGACCCGACGTCGGAGACCGGAGAGCTGCGGTTCATCCGTGAGATCCGGCTGCTCGCCCGACTGCAGCATCCGAACATTCTTCCGCTCCACGACTCGGGCCACGTCGAGGCGCTCCTCTACTATGTAATGCCCTACGTCGCCGGCGAGACGCTCCGCGACCGAATCAACCGCGAGCGCCACATCGACATCGCGTCCGCGTGCAACATCACTCGTGAAGTCGCGGACGCTCTCGCTTACGCCCACGCCCAGGGCGTGATCCACCGCGACATCAAGCCGGAGAACATTCTTCTTTCCGCCGGACACCCCATCCTCGCCGATTTTGGAATCGCCCGCGCCATCGATCTGGCCGGCGTCCGCCAGCTCACTCAAACCGGAATGGGAAGTCCCGGCACTCCAGCCTACATGAGCCCCGAGCAACTGATGGGCGATCGCGAGCTCGATGGCCGCAGCGATACCTACAGTCTTGGCTGTGTGCTGTTCGAAATGCTGACCGGGACTCCGCCTTTCAGCGGAAAGGAAGGCTTCGTCAGGCGCTTCACTGAGCCGCCTCCAGCCGTGTCGCCGCTGCGGAGAGATGCTCCCCGATGGATCGATGACGTCATCACCACTGCGCTGGCGCGCGACCAAAACGATCGCTACCAAACCGCGCACGAGTTCGCCAGTGCTTTGGTCAGGTCGATGACCGCGAGTGGCGAGCGCGTCGTCCGCAAACGAATTGAAAAAGAACTGGCAGCAGCGGACCGCTCACCATCAGCCATTCCAATTCCATCGGCCACTCAGTTCCGGGCTCCCATCAATGTCCGGAACGCGATTGCCGAGGAGGCTCGTCTACGCAAGCAGCACACTCCAAGAGAGCGTTTGCTTGCAATGCTTCGAAGGCACCCGGCCGTCGTTGCTGGAAGCGCCGCCGCAATCGCTCTCCTCGCGGTGCTTGTCGCAACCAACGCGACCTCGGCGTTGCGTAATGCGGTGTTCCCGCCGCAACTCGATAGCGCGCGAGTTGCGCTACTGCCTTTTTCGGGAAATGCCCCCGGTCCGGAGCGAGACCATCTGACGAGCGCCCTGTACGGCGCACTGAGTCAATGGCGCGGATTGTCAGTCGCCAGCGACCAGGATGTGGCCGACGCCCTTCGCTCTGTAGGCCCGCCAAAGTCCACTCGCGAAGCCTCTGGATTGGCGAGGCGCGTGGGCGCCCGTCGGTTCGTCTGGGGACAGCTGGATGCCACTGATTCGTCTCAGGCGCGTGCACAGTTGTACGACGCTGCTTCGGGCGCAATGCTCAACTCCATTCGGTTCGGAAGGAGCGCAGATCGTGATGAATCCGACCGCGCGGTTCGCGAGCTCCTCAAGACCACTGACCGTCCGGCCGCAGCAGATGGTGGCGATGGAAGGACGACGTCGTTCCCCGCCTGGATCGCTTACGCCAACGCACACACCGCACTTCGGAATGGCAACTACGAAAATGCGGAGCGAGCCTTTCGGTCCGCGGCGGCGGCGGACCCCGAATTTGCGCCGGCCCATCTTTGGCTCGCTCAAACCCTCGCGTGGGTTGCTCCTTCGAGCCGCCAGGAGTGGCGGGATCAGGTGAACCAGGCTCTGCACTCGAAGAGCGGTTTGTCGGACAAAGACCGCCTCATCGGCGTTGCGCTCTCAAACTTGGCCGAGAAGCGGTATCCAGATGCCTGCAACGCATACTCGCGTATCGTCGCGGCGGACTCGGTCGATTTTGTGGGCACCTTCGGAATGGGACAATGCCGCGCTTTGGATTCGCTGGTCCTTCCATCCCGCTGGAGCCCGTCGCACTGGGAATTTCGCAGTCGCTTCTCAGATGCCGCGGAAGCATTCATGAAAGCGGTCGCCATCAATCCCGCCGCGCATTCACTGATCCCCTTCGAGCAGATTCAGGTGTTGCTCCCGATCGCGTCCACAAAAACCAGACGCGGCATGAACGCGTCGGGCGACGATTTCGCCGCCTTTCCGTCGTTGATCCGGGATACGGTGGTGTTCGTGCCATACCCGCTCGCCGAGTTCTCTCGTCTGTCGGCGCGCGCAACTGGCGCTCAGCAATCCGCCGCTTTGGCACGGAACCTCGATGTACTTCTTGACTTCACTACAGATTGGACGCGCAACTCGCCCAATAGCGCGCTCGCATATCTCGCGCTCGGCGACGTGCTCGAAGCGCGGGGGGAGATTGCGCGAACGCGATCCGCCGATCTCTCCGCGGTCCAGGCGATCGACCGAGCCAGACAGCTCGCGTCGACACCGCGCGAGAAGTTCCTTGCGGCCACCGGCGCTGCGTGGCTGCTATTCAAGCAAGGCGAGTTTGCGCGCTCGCGCCTCCTTACCGACTCCATTTTAGGATCTGCCGGCCAGCAAGCGCGACAAGAGGCCGCGACGATCATCGGCCTCGCGGCGCTCACGGGTAAACTCACCAAACTCTCTGAGCTGGAGCGCATGGCAACACCATACGCTGCGTCGGCCTCGGATCTTCCCGTCCCCGTGATGGACGCCGCCGCGTCGTTCTTTGCCTTCGCGGCACTTGGTGTTTGCGGCGATACCACGTTGCAGTTGGAAAAGCGCCTTGACGATCAAGTGGCCCACTACATTGCCGAGGACCAGCAAGCAACCGTAATGGCATCTGTGAAAGCGCGCCCTCTGAGCATGATCGCGTCTTGCACTGGCGCGAAAGCAAGCACTCGCGTGCCGTCGTCCAGGATGAAAATACTGCCAATGCAACAGGCCTTTGCCAACGGTGACTCAACCTCGCTGCGCTCAATGCTGGCAAACGTGGCGGAAGACGCCAAAACGCAGCGTCCAGGTGACATCGCTCTGGACTTTTCCTATCAGGTCGCCTGGCTGAGGGCAGCGAGTGGAGATACCCTTGGCGCAATCATGCAATTGGACCGAACGCTGGGCGGAATTCCAAGTATGGCCGCGGCGGCAATTCGGGAACCCGCGTCCGCCGCGGCTGCCGGCCGGGCGATGGCCTTACGCGCCGAGCTCGCTGCGGCACGGAACGAAACGGCGGAACGCCGGAAATGGGCGCGCGCAGTTGTGGACCTTTGGGGTACCGCCGACAGTCCCCTTCAGCCTGTAGTTGCGAGAATGCGTCGCCTCTCAGCATCCTCTCTTGCTCCATAGATTGACCATGGCCCATACACCGGAGGCTCAATGGCTCGCTCGCGCGGAAGGGCACGAGATGTCAGAGGCTGGTTGGTTGCACTCTCGGCGATCACAGGAGTCGCGTGCGGGCCCGCACTTGCGCCGCCTACGGCGGACGCTCCCCGTCCAATCGGGTTTCCCACGGACACGTCAGCGTACAGCGAGCGGTTATCTCACTATACCCTTACGGGCGTCCGTCACACTCGAGAGCGTAAAGCGGATTCCTGCTTTCTTTTCTGGTGTTCCAAAGTCGAGGTCACCATTCAGGCGCTCGGCAACACCACAGACATTGACCCGCCGAACGCTCCAGTGGACCCTACGCCCGTTGCGCATTTGGTTAACGCCGACAGCCACAAGACTGAGAAGTATTACCATCTTCTCCCGTCGGCCCAGGCCGAGTACGACCTATGGGTTAACAGAAAACCCGGCGGAGGGGTAGAGTGGAGAGTGATCGGAAAGCTTAAACCCAGCGGCACGCTCGTGTTCGGACAGCCAACCGATCTTCAGTACTGCCACCACCTCCGCCGCCTAGGAGATCCGGCGGCATCAGACGCAGACTTCGCCGAATTCAAACCGCCGTGCGATGTGCGACTCGATGTGGCCGCGGCGTCGATAAAATCAGGCCTGTCCTCCACAATCTTCGCATCAGTGTTTGCGCACCTGGCATCCTGGATCGCCGAGGCCGCTCGTTCGGGCGGCGGCTGGATCGATTGCTCCAGAGGGTGCTGTACCTGATTCTTTAGCAGCAGCGAATTGACCGATAGAGTCGCACTCATCGTGAATCCCGCCGCCGGTCGCGGCGGGATTCGCGCAAAACTCCCGGAGCTCCGCGAGACATTCAGCGCCCGGGGAATCCGAACTGTTTATGAGACGGGCGCGCGGGGCGACGAAGAGGCGCTGGCTCGGCGCGCGATCAACGAAGGTCATACGACGATCGTCGCGGTCGGCGGCGACGGCACGTGTGGACGGATCGCCGGCGCTATCCTCGAATCAGGAGCTCATTGTCGGCTCGCCGTCGTGCCCGCCGGCACCGGGAATGACTTCGCCAAAACACTCGGCGTCGAGAAGTACACGCCAGACCAGATCGCCCGACTCGTCGCGCGCGGAGAGGAGACCCGAATCGACGTCGGCCTGGCCGACGGACATTATTTCCTCAACAGCTGTGGGTTCGGATTCGATGCATCGGTACTGGATGCAACCACTCGCGTCCGGTCCCTCAAAGGCAATGCGGTCTACATCTATGCCGCGCTGACGCAGCTCTTTACTTACCGCGGTCTCGATGTTTCGGCCAACGGAGCTCCGGGTATTGCGGGGGCACGGATGCTGATGGTTACCGTTTCGCTCGGTCAATGGTTGGGGGGCGCGTTCTGGATCGCGCCGCGCGCTTCAGTTCTCGACGGGCGGCTGGATGCGTGTTTCATCGGCGACAGCGGCGTCGTGGAGCGAATCAGACTGTTCGCGGGCGCTCTGCGCGGCAATCATCTTGGAATGCCGTCGGTGAAAACCGCGAGCGTCCCGCAACTCTCGCTCACCTTTGCCGACAAACCCACCATGGAGATGGACGGTGAGCTTCGGTTTGGGCAATCGAGAACCATCCAGCTGCGCTGCATCCCGCGAGCGCTCGCTGTGATCGCCGCGCCGGGCGCGATCAGCTGATTGCTACACCGGAGGTATTGTCAGCACCACTGTATCGCCCGGAGCGACCGTTATTTCCTGGCTCACCGACGCGCGGCGGCCGCC
>DASYIM010000087.1:0-10413 GCA_035997625.1 Gemmatimonadaceae bacterium | reverse complement strand
GCGACCGCTTCTTCCATGTCCATCTTCAAATCAACATTGCTCGAACGCGCTGCCCCCGGCAGCAGTGACGTGTCTTCCATCGAAAGTACCCTCGCCGAGCGTCGTCGGTCGCTCCGCGCATTCTCCAGCATTGTGTTGACGGTCAGACGATGCAGCCACGAAGCAAAGGCGCTGTCACCACGAAACGTCTCGAGCCGTCGCCATGCTTTGATGAAGACATCCTGCATCAGCTCCGTCGCGTCTGTCCGGTCACCCGCCTGGAGCCGGATGCACAGCGCATAAACACGCCCGGAATGCTCCCTATATAGAAACTCGAAGGCGCTGACGTCTCCAGCCCGCGCTCGCCGGATGCAATCCAGCGTCGCAGTCGTGTCGCCATTGATCGTGGACGGGAAAGGCTCGATCGTGTCGGAGGCCACCGCGCTCGTCTTCATTTCAGGCAGTCATGTGATGCCAGCCAGTGCCGCGAGGTTGGAATCGATTCCGCACTTTGTCGCTGTCGCACGAAGCCTCCAGCCGCTCCGCCGACAGCGCCTGGCTGGTAGTCTTCAGTTTCCTGCCTATTCGATATCCCCACCCAGATCGAACTTGCCGCGGGTGAAGGCGATGATGCGGTCGAGGCCCGCCTTGACCTCAGGGGGCAAGTCCCGGCGATTCATGAGTCGCTCGGCTTCGGCGCGAATTGAATCGAGCGCGTCCACGAAATTTCCTTTCTTCAGCTTGCCGGTGTCGTCGGGCATGGATCGGGTGGTTGCGGGTGACTGTCAGGCGCGCACAAGCTGCGCGGGTTTGCCGGCCGTCAGCTGGGGCGACGAGCGACGCTCGCCAACCTGCTGGCGCCACATCGCATAGTAGAGGCCGGTTCGCTCCAGCAGATCGTCGTGCTGGCCGACTTCCACTATTTTGCCGCGCTCGAGGACATAGATCCGATCGGCGTGCATCACGGTCGATAGCCGGTGCGCGATGAGGATCGTTATGACATCGCGCGAGCTGGCGACGTCGCGCATGGTGCGGCTGATCTCTTCTTCGGTCAGTGAATCGAGAGAAGAGGTAGCCTCGTCGAACACCAGCAGGTGTGGCTGACGCAGTAAGGCCCGGGCGATGGACAACCGCTGTTTTTCGCCGCCGGAGACTTTCACTCCACCTTCGCCAATTACTGTATCGAGGCCCTTGTCGGCTCGCGCCAGCAGTGTGTTCGCCGCCGCCTTGTGCAGCACATCCAGACATTCGGCGTCGGTTGCGTGTGGATTGACGAACTTCAGGTTCTCGCGAATCGTCCCCGAGAACAGCTGCGCATCCTGCGTCACCAGGCCGATTCGCTCGCGAAGGCGGTCGAGGTCGACTTCATCGCCTGGTACGCCGTTGTAGAGGATCTGTCCTTCCTTGGGGATGTACAATCCCACCAGAAGCTTGACGAGCGTCGTCTTGCCGGCGCCGGACGGGCCAACGAACGCGATCGTCTCGCCCCGCTTCACATCGAACGAGATGTCGGTGAGAGCGGGAGTGTTCGCGCTCTGGTGCATAAAGCTGATGCCCGCGAACTCCAGTGTTTCGATGTCCGTGAGCGGGTACGGGGCCGCCGGCTTCGGGTCTTTTGGAGTCTCGAGAATCTTCCGGAAGTTGCCGAGCGAGACCTCTGTCTCGCGGTACACATTGATGATGTTCCCTAGCTCCTGCATCGGCCCGAAGATGAAGAATGAGTAGAAGAGCAGCGAGAAGAACTGGCCGACGGTGATCTTCTGGGTGAAGATGAGGTACAGCATCATGAACAGGATCAGCGTGCGCAGCAGGTTGACGCACGTCCCCTGAATGAAACTCAGGCTCCGGATGTACTTCACCTTCTTGAGCTCGAGCTTGAGGATTTTTTCTGTCGTCGCATTGAGCCGTACCACTTCCTGGTCGGCGAGACCAAGACTCTTCACAAGCTCGATGTTGCGGAGCGACTCCGTCGTGGACCCAGCCAGCGCGGTGGTCTCGGCGACAATGACCTTCTGAATGTTCTTGATGCGCCCGCTCAGCGCCCAGCTGAGGGTGCCCAGCAGTGGCACGGTTGCCAGGAACGCCGGCACTATCACCCAGTGCACGGAAAACGCGTAGATGATGACGAACACGACGCCAACAAGAGTCGTGAAGATCAGGTTGATCGAGAGCGAGATGAATTTCTCGACGTCCGATCGAACTTTTTGGAGCTTGCCGAGGGTCTCGCCGCTCCGCTGGTCCTCGAAGACCGAGTACGGCAGCTCGAGCGAGTGCCTGATGCCATCGGAGTACATCTCCGCGCCGACCCGCTGGACGATGACGTTGACGTAATAGTCCTGGAAATTCTTGGCGACACGTGAGACGAACGCGACTCCCATTGCCATCAGCAGAAGGGTTCCCGCGCCCCTGATGAAAGTGGAGGTCTGGTATTCACGGAATCGCGTGGCGTAATCATCGATTACGTGGCGGAAGATCAGTGGATCCAACAGAGAAAAGACCTGATTTGTCGCCGCCAGCACCAGCGCCAACAGGATCAGCGATTTGTATTTATGCAGGTAGGAATAGAGCAGTGACATGCTAACCCTGTCTGGTGGCAGCGGGAGATCCGCGGGTAAAGAAGATGTAATCAGTAGGAGCGGGCGTATCGCCTGCGGCGCGAATCAACGAAGCGACCTGGCCCCGGTGGTAGGAGCCGTGCATGAAGACATGAGTAAGGATGTCCTCCAGCGTCGATGTGTACTGCTCGCCCGCGCTGTTCTTATAGGTGATTCCGCGCTCGAGCGCGTTACCCGTCAACCCATCGACGACCTTGCTGAACTGAGCGGCGTTCTCGGCTGCGACTTTGCCGCATTCATCGAGGCTGAGCGTCGGCCAGACGGCGAGGCGCGCGGGCACGCCGTACAGTCGCGAAAGCCAGACGTGCTCGGACCCGAGGATGTGGGAGAAGAGTCCGAGTGCCTTGGCCGGCGCATTCGGCGCCGAGCGGAGGCTCGTCAACGTTCGCTGGTCCGCCCACTCGAGATGAGTCACCAGTCTCGAGAAGTGATCTTTAAGCTCACCCATGGTTCAGAGAAAGATAGTGTTCCCACCGCTCCCAGTGGTGTCCCCATTGCCTGGTTTGTTGCGCCTTCCTACTCTGATTCATGCCGCGGATATTCGCAATTCTCGCCCTGGGCCAATTGGTCCTCTTCGCCAGCGTCTTGCCCGCTCAGGGAGATTCGGTTTCTTCCTCCGGCAGTGGACATTCCTCGGCCCGAGCCTGGATCGCGCCGCTGGGAATCGTTGTCTCGGCCGCTCTCGACCCGGAAGTCCGAGAATGGGCACAACGCGAGCACTCTCACTCTCTGAACAGCCTCGCGAAATCGGTCAATCGGCTGGGAACGGCTCGAACTCTCGTACCGGGAATGGCTT
The DNA here is from genome assembly GCA_035997625.1 of Gemmatimonadaceae bacterium. Taxonomy (GTDB): domain Bacteria; phylum Gemmatimonadota; class Gemmatimonadetes; order Gemmatimonadales; family Gemmatimonadaceae; genus UBA4720. The sequence goes on along the minus strand of DASYIM010000087.1, from coordinate 7,023 downwards.
TGACCTACGGCGCGGCTTTGCTGACGCACCACGAATCGCTCGCCAGCGGCACCCTCAAGACCGCGGCTGCGTATATCGCCTCTGATCTTGCCGAGTCCGCTCTCAAGCCAATCATCGGACGCGAGCGGCCGCACGTTGAAGGAAATTCACATCGCTTTCATCCATTTACAACGAATGGAGACTGGCACTCCTTGCCATCCGCTCACGTTGCGCATATTGCGGCGATCGCGCAGGCAGTCTCGATGCAGACGAATTCGACGCCCGTCACCGCGGTGTGCAGCGGACTGGTGGCGCTGGTTGGCTGGGACCGGGTCTATGAGGACCAACACTGGACGAGCGATGTCACCGCAACGATTGCTCTTACCGGTGCGGTCAGCCGGTCAGTGGTGCATTGGCTCGAGTCCCGCGGCGCGCGCCACTGACCGACCTCTCGAATTCGAGCCGATACTATAGTAGTAGGCCAGCTGGTTGGCCGTCCTGCTACCGCGGCGACGGCAGACTCACCAGCACCGATGTAGCAATCAGCACCAGCGCCCCGAACGTCAGCTCCATCGTAGAGGAGCGCCGAATTGTTTCCTCCGACCCGCTTTCTCCAAGCGATGGCCGGACGCGCTTCCAGTTCCACGCGCCCATTATGACGACCATCCCCACGAAAACGAGCTTGACGATGAGGGCAATTCCGTAACCCGTGGTCCAGAGCGCGGAGAATCGCTTGAGATGGAGCCACGCCGTGGTGGCGCCGGTCAAAGCGACTATTGACGCCGCCGACAGTGCGAGCGGTGAAAAGGAATTAACAAGATCGCAGACGAGCTCCGCGCGCGACAAGCCGGGCGGGGCAGTTCTGATCACGCCTCGGATTCCGATCAGAGTCAGAACGAGCAGTGTGCCCAGCCAGGTTGACGCGGCGAGGATGTGAACGGCGTTGACTCGCCCTGACAATGACCGGGCAGTGTATAGCGGTTGCAACACGGCGATCAGAATTCCAATCGCGGCGAGTGTCCAACCGATGCCAGAGGATGCACGGACGATCGAGAATCCGATCAGCGCGAGGAGCAGCAGTGCCATCTTGAGCTGGAGCGGGGCGATGTTCTTGGGGAGTGCTTCCGCGAATGTCTTGTGCTCGACAACCGAGTTGACGTAGGGCCCACCGAGGTAGGAAACGAAGAGCAGCACTAGGCCAATGATGCCCAGTAGTGCGGCATTGTCCGCGCGCAGAATCCGTTTCGCTTCGTCCGATGCTCCGGGCATGCGGCGCACGATCCCGTATCGAAATCCGAGAGCGCCGATCGCCAGGAAGTACCCGACGAACTGTACGAGCTGGAACAACGCCTCGCGATACGAAAACGCTTTCGGAGGGCCAGCTGGACCGCCAGGTGTGCCAAGCTGCTGAGCGTTCTGTGTAGCGGCCTGAATTAGACCGATCACTGTCACCTGGTCACCATTGCTGTTTTTATGAAGGACGAATCGTAGTTGGCGAGCAGGTCGGCAGGGCCGTCGTAGATCTCGACGGCTCCCTCGAGGTCTTTGTCGGCCCAACCTCCCGATCGAAACGCAATGGTGCGCACCTTTGCCCTTGCCGCAGCCTCGATGTCATACGGTGTATCGCCGATCATCAGCAGCTGATGGGGAGGAATAGCGCTTTCTTCGATCGCGGCGTGAATGATGTCCGGATCCGGCTTGGATCTTTTCGCATCGCTCGCAGTGGCCTTTTCTTCCATCAGGTCGTCGACACGCGCCGCTTTCAGCAAATCACTCAATTCCTGATCTCTGGCGGATGTCGCGACGATCGCTTTCAATCCGTCCTCACGCACTCGCAATACGAGCTCGCGGGATCCGGGCAGCGCTTTCACCTGGGGCAGGTATTTCGTTTTGAATATCTCGGACCTGCGTCGTATCAGCTTCTTTCCTTCTTCACTTTCGTTGCTGACGCCGATGGTCTGAGGAAGAAGCTTGTCGGCACCCATGCCGATCAGGGGCCTGACAGCCGAAAACGGCACGTCGTAGCCAGCTTCCGCGAACGTGTCCACCCAGGACTCCGCATGCGCGTCGTTGCTGTCTACGAGCGTGCCGTCAACGTCGAAGATGATCCCCTTGAGCAACAGCTACTTCAGGGACTTCTGAATCGACTCTGCCTTGTCGAGGTGGCCCTTAATGACTGGCGCCGCTTTCTGAATAAGGTTCTTGAGCTCCGAATTCTGCGTTTGCCCGGCCGACTTGGACGCCAGCTCGAGAACCGCCTTGTGAGCATTGACCTCGGCGTCGATGTAGGCCTTGTCGAAATCCTTGCCCTTCGCCGTTGAATTCAGAGTGTTGGTCTCGGCCTGGGCCATCGCCGGGACCGGATCGTCGGAGGGAGCCGCCGGAGTGACGTTCAGTTTCTTGGCGAGAGCGGCGCCCTGAGCGCGGAGCTGGTGATGATCGCGCATCATCCGGCGCGCAAAATCGCGGACTTCTGAAGATGTCGCTTTGGCGGCAGCAATCGACCCGGCGGCACTGTCGGCCGCGTTCGCTTCATCGAGCATTGCGAAGATATTCGCATCCGTCCAGGTTGCCGCTGCGGGTGCACCGGCCGACATCGCGGACGTATCGGCCGTGACCGTGCTCGAAGCCGCCGCGCTCGTGTCAGCGCCGTAATTGTCTTTCTTGGCGCATGCAGCCACGGCAGTTACCACAAGCGCGAGCACCGCCACTTTCGATCTCGTTCCGTTGATCAACATCTTGCTTTCTCCCTCCCCGTGCTACGGGGTCAAGAAACAAAACCGCTCCGCTAATCGAAGCGGCAATTCCATTTTCGAGGGGAGATTGAGGCAAAAAGTGTACGCATTGCCGAGTTTCGACTATTGCGCTCGCGCTTCCTGAATGCCCAGTGCGCCGATGTTATTAAACACCTTGTTGTCGCCGAACCGCGAGAACGCGCTCTTCACGTCGAGAGCGAGCGTCTTGAACCTGTCAGCGGTGCTGGCCGGCACATGTACGGTAGCAAACAGAATCACGGCGAACAAATCACCGGTCCCCAACATGCCGCCGAATCCGAGGACTGATTTTATCCCGTGACGCAGTACGAACTCATCCTGCGCCGGTATGTAGGGGCTGCCGAGCGCGTGCTCTACGTGAAACACCCCATGCCGCTTTCCGGCGAGCTCCTTCACGATGTCAGGTGACGGCTGGATGACATGGCTCAGCTCCAGACCGAGATCTTTTATAAGCTGAGAGATCATCGGAGCCTTCTCGACGATCTCCGGACTTGGCAGCGGAATGGCCCGATGGCCTCGCGAGAGATGACGTGAATTCCAGCTTCCCGTTGAGCCGACCGTTGCCATCAGCGTCAGGCATTTCATATCCGGACGTGGTGTCTCGGTGCCGAGAACGCCCCGCGCAAATTGCTGCAGATCCGGCTCGAGAGCTTTGAACGCGAGGGTCTTGTAGCAGCGGACCAACGCGCACGCCCGCTGAACGCCGGGCCCGTGCAGCTCGTCGTACAGAAACTTGCAGGTCTGCTGGGCCGATGCCTCCAGTGTCGGCTGGCCGGATGCAGCTTCCCGCAACCGCAGGCTGCATTTCAGCATGTCGCCGAGGTCGAATCTGGTGAGATCGTAGGTCATGGCGTAGTCTTTAGCTCCCGTCTACCACAGGACAATGCACCTTCCACGCCTTTTCCGTGGGGGCGCAGCTCCCGTTTTGGTTTTGGCGACTACCATCAACACTCGACGCATGACCTCGAATACCCGATATGGGGCTTTGCGCATCCTAGTCAGCTACGGTGCGATCGTATTGGCCGGCGTGATTGCTTGCGCGGCAAGCGCAGTCGCGCGGCCGGGCGCGCCGCAAATTCAGCCGGTCCGCGCCGACACCGCGGCACTTCGAAGGACGCTCGACTCCATCGCCGATGCCCATCACGGCACCGTCGGCTACAGCGTGATCGAGCTCGAGTCGGGTGCGCGGATCAGCCGCCGCGGAGACGAGACTTTCTCCACCGCGAGCCTGATCAAGGTGGCGATTCTGGTGACGGTCTACGATCTGGTAGCGAAGGGGCAGCTGTCACTCGACGATCCGCTGACGGTTCTGAAGATCGATCAGGTTCCCGGTTCCGGAGTGATTCAATTCCTGCACAACGGGACGATGCTGACGGTCCACGACGCGGCCTGGCTGATGTCGACTATCAGCGACAATACCGCCACCAATCTTCTGCTGGACCGGATAATCATCAGGCGGGTCTGGGCGAAGATGGATTCGCTCGGGTTGCAGCACACCAGAGTTCATTCGAAGAGCTTCCTTCGCAACTCGAGCGTGGCGATGGACAGCTCTGTGAAGTACGGATTGGGCGTGACGACGCCGAACGAGATGGCTCACTTGTTCGAGCTGATGGCCCAGGGGAAGGCAGTAAACCCGGCTTCTGATTCGGCGATGCTGGACATCCTGGAACACAACACCACCGACTTCATGCTCCAGCGTTACCTGGAAGGAGCGCGCGCCGCTCACAAGGACGGGGAGACGGACGCAGTGAGAACGGAGTGCACGCTCTGGTATCTGCGGAGCCGGATAGTGGCTTGCGTCATGACGAAGGAGAACAAGGATCAGCGCTGGATCCTCGACAATGAGCCGCAGCTCACCATGGCCAACATGGGACTGGCAATCGTCAACGCCTTCGGAGGAGTGCCCCCGACGCCGCCTTCCCAGTGAGCGCCTCTAAATGACTCTGTTCCGGCCGCTCATTCGTGCGGCCATCGCTCTCACATCCGAAGGAGTCAGCAGCGTCTCGTAGTGCGCTGAGCGCTCGTCGTAGTGCGTGAGCAGCGGTCCGGCACCCGGCGCGATGACCGCGCGCTCGTAGTCCTCACCGGCGAAGGCCTTCACCGCGTTGAAATCGGTGAACTGGGTAATGGTGACGAACTCGACCTCGTTGTTGGGCGCATCGCGTCGCATCAGGTACGCGCCCATATACCCTCTGATGCGATGGATCCCGGGAAGGACCTCGGCTCGCAGAAGTTTTTCGAACTTGTCCGCGTTCTCCCGTTTTGTCCAGCCGTGCCAGATTCTGCTAATCATGCGATGATCCTCCCCCTTCCACATCCTCGTCGTGCATGCCTTCTCAGTGACCTGTACGCTCTACCGTTTTTCCGGTGAAATTTTCGGTGCTCAGATCCTTGGAGGACAGCGAGCGAACGTACGCGGTCAGCATCCAGATCTGATCGTTGGTTATCCGGCCTCCCCACGCCGGCATTCCGTCGGGCCTTCCCTGATAAATCGACTCGAATACTTCACCGGGCGATCCGCCGAAATGCCACCGCCCGTCCTGAAAGCTCGGCCCCATTGCGCCGGACCCTTCCGCGCCGTGACAGTCCAGACAGTTGTAGGCGATGAAGAGCTTGCCGCCGGTACTGAGCGCGTCCTTGTCACCCTCGTAGGGATTCCTTATCGCAACCGGCTTGACCGAGAGTGGAAAACCGGCGGGCAGGTTTTCAGCATGCTCGATAAATCGCAGGCTGTCGCCGGCGACGAACAAGTTGGTCGCTGAGCTGTCTCCGCGAGGCGATGCGCTGGTGGACGCGGAAGTGGTCTCCCCCGCAGTTGCGGTGTCGCGACTTGCCGACATTGTGCAGCCGACCGTGGCAGCGGGGAGTATGAGCAGCTGCATCAAGTACCTCATAGAGAAAAAACGAACAGCTCGCCTCCCCAGCTCGTCCACCGGCTGATATCCGGCAGCGTGGTGCCTCGCTCGCGAACATCATAGGGGAGGTTGGCGGCCACATCTCCGGCGATGAGCAGGCCCATGTCCCCACCAATGCCTGCATAAATCGCTACATACTGTTTCCCGTCGGGCCCGGTATATGTCACGGGGTTGCCCACGACTCCCGAGCCGACCTTGAACTGCCACAGAACTTTTCCGGTTCGCGCATCCACTGCTTTGAACCAGCCGTCGAGCGTTCCGTAGAAGACCACGCCACCGGCTGTGGCGAGGGCGCCACCCCACACCGGATACGGCTCCTTGATGCCCCAGATTTTCTTGCCCGTCGTCGCATCCCAGGCGATGAACTCTCCGCGGTATCCGCCAGGGCCTCCTTTTTCGGGAGCGTTCCCGCCAATGAAAGGAGTTCCGGCGATGTAGGTCACGGCGCGCGCCTGGAAATCCATGCAGAGATTGTTGGTCGGCACATAAAACAATCCGGTCTGCGGTGAGAACGCCGCCGGCTGCTGATTCTTCCCACCCTCGAGACTGGGGCAGATGTCCTTCACGTTCCTGTCCTGCGCCGTCTTCTTCGACTCGACCACGTTCGGGCGACCCGTCGTCAGATCTATTCCAGTCGACCAGTTCATGGGCACGAAGGGTTCGGCGAGGATTACCTCGCCCGTCGCCCGATCCATGGTGTAGGCGAAGCCGTTGCGGTCGAAGTGCACGAGCGCCTTACGGGTCTGTCCCTTGATGGGCAGGTCGACGAGGATGTTCTCATTCACGGCGTCGTAATCCCACATGTCGTGGGGCGTCACCTGAAATGCCCACACCATTTCGCCGGTATCCGCATCGCGCGCCAGGATCGCCGCCGTCCACTTGTTGTCACCGGTGCGTTGATTCTCGTTCCACGGTCCGGGGTTGCTGGTACCGTGGTAGATCAGGTTGAGCGCTGGATCATATGACAGCCATCCCCACACGGCGCCACCGCCTGTTTTCCACGTATCACCAGGCCATGATGAGACGCCCAGATCCTTGCCACGGTCGTGCGCATAAAACGTTTTGAACTTCGGTCCGACTTTGACATCCTTGTCCGGACCGATGTTGTAGGCGCGCCAGACTTCCTTCCCGGTGGCTGCATCGAGCGCGGCGATCCAGCCGCGTACCCCCATCTCCCCGCCGCTCGAGCCGACGATGACTTTTCCCTTCACGACGATGGGCGCCATGGTGATCGTCTCCCCACGAGAGAGATCACCCATTTTGGTGCGCCAGACCTGATTGCCGGTCGCGGCATCGATGGCAATCGTGTGACCGTCGAGGAGGTTGTAGAAGATTTTTCCGTCGGCGTAGGCGGC
>DASYIM010000086.1:0-4456 GCA_035997625.1 Gemmatimonadaceae bacterium | reverse complement strand
AGCTCCGGGCCGCGCATGATGTTCTTGATCGAAAAGTCGAATGGCTTTGCCGTCTGGGCAAACAACCCGGAGGGCGGGCCGAATACGAGCGTCGACGCCGCCGCGCTCGTCAGGGTCAACACCCGGCGAACTAAAGTATTGAGCACGATTGAAGGGATTGGGTCGGGACGTCCAGCGCTCAGCCTCGCCAGCAGGCGGTCGGTACCGGAAAAGGGCGAAATGTGAAGCCGGATAGCTTCCGCGGGCGTGAGATTAGCGCTAGGGAGTTGCCGCCGGAAGCCTCAGCTCGAATGTCACCCCGCCGCCGTGACGAGGGTGATAGGTCAGTCCGCCGTGCTGCGCCTCTGCCAATCGCCGCGCGATCCACAGGCCAAGGCCCGTCGAATGAGCATCGGCGGACTTCCCGGGAGAACGATAGTAGGGCAGGAAGAGCTGGTCGCTCCCGGCGGCCGGCATCCCGCCGCCCTTGTCGCTCACGCGGAACACGACAGCATCTCCTTCCACGCCGCCGGTCAATTCAATCGGCGTCCCCTGAGGCGTGTGCTTGAATGCGTTGTCGACCAGGTTGGCGAGAATTCGCAGCGAGTGGACGAAGTCGAATCTGCCGAATGAGAGCGACGATGGATCGTCAAGCGAGATCCTGAGGCGATCCTGATCGGGTCTGGCAGAAACGTGTTGTTGCACGGCGCCGAGCAGATCATCAACGGCGTTGACCTGGATGTCCAGCGGGAGCGCGTTCCCATTCAATCGGCCGACATCGAGAAGATTGGTCACCAGCCGATTGAGACGATCTGCCTGTTCCTCGATAATCAGTGCCCGCTCATCACCGAGGTGCTGCAGCTCGTGGGCGAGCCCCTTTATCGCGGTGAGCGGAGTCCGCAGGTCGTGAGATAAAGATGCGAGCAATGCATCCTTGAGCCTGTCGGCCTCGCGCAAAGCCTCGGCGCGCTCCACCGCGGCCCGCTCCGATCGCGCGCGGTAAAGCAGCTCCGCGGCAACGACGCTGGTGATGAGGAACGCGACCAACACCAGCCAGTCGAACGGGTTGCGCACGAGCAGTGTGTCGTACGGCGGCAGAAAGAACATGTCGAACGCAAGAAACGCCGTGAAGGCGATGGTGATTCCGAGCGATCGGCCGCCCGCCGCGCTGGCGCCCAGCACCACCAGCAAAAACACCAACGCGACGTGAGCTTCGCCGAGTCGCGGTCGTGCTGCGTAGAGCACCAGCGTCGCCGCGCCGAGCGCAAGGAACGCCAGCAGCCAGGTGACAGCGCGCCGGTTGATCACGACTTATCTGGGTTGCGCTGAAGCAGGAGCGAAACGATATCCGACTCCCGGCTCGGTAATGATGTACTCGGGGTCGAGCGGATTCGACTCTATCTTGCGCCTGACGTTGGCGATGTGGACGCGGAGATATTGTTGTGCGTCTCCAAACTTTCGCCCTGTCCACACGGCGGCGAAGAGCTGCCTATGCGTCATCGTCTTGCCGGCGTTGGCCATGAGGACCCGCAGCAGCTCCCACTCGGTCGGCGTCAGGTGGACCGGTGTGCCGCTTCTCATCAGCGTTCGCGCCTCGAGGTCCAGCTTGAGAGCACCGTTGGTAATTGTCCTTGCAGTCACTGAACGCGGGGCGCTGGTGCGTCTCTGCAGCGCTCGCACCCGCGCCTTGAGCTCGATGGTGCTGAATGGCTTGGTGACATAATCGTCCGCGCCCGCGTCCAGCAGCGTCGCTTTTTCGTGGTCGCCGTGGCGCGCCGACAAAACGAGGATCAGCGCGTCGGAGGACTTGCGGATCTCCTCACAGACGGTGATGCCGTTGGTGTCGGGAAGACCGAGGTCCAACACTATCAGCGAAGGACGCTCGGCGCCGGCCAATCGAAGTCCCTCGCTGCCGGTGGATGCCTCGATCACTCTGGCAAAGTCGTCGGCCAGCGCGTTGGAGACGACGCTTCGAATGCGCGGCTCGTCGTCAATGATGAGAGCTGTATCGCTTGGCACTCTCTTATGATCGCATCCCGGCGAGCCGCGCACTACGGTGACTCGCACGGTGACATTTGTGAAATCTTTGTACGGACCACGCCACGGCTGTGTGAGCTTTAGTGTCTATGGCAAAGTCGTATAAACGGTTGAAGTACTTCCTTTTCGGGAGGCCTTTGCCGAGCGAGCGCCTCGAGCACGAGCGGCTCAACAAGAAGACGGCGCTGGCGGTGCTCTCCTCGGACGCGATCTCGTCGGTCGCGTACGCAACCGATCAGATCCTGATAGTGCTGGCGGTGCTTGGGACCGCCGCCGCGCTGCAGTACGCGGTACCGATATCCGGTGTGATCGTCGGTCTGCTGGTGTTGGTTGGACTCTCCTACCGGCAGACAATTTTCGCCTATCCGAACGGGGGCGGCTCGTACACGGTGGCGAAGGAAAATCTCGGCACCGGCCCCGGACTCGTGGCGGCAGCCGCGCTGCTCACGGACTACATCATGACGGTGGCGGTGTCCATCGCCGGCGGAATTGCGGCGATCACCTCCGCCTATCACGGGCTGATTCCGCACACGGTCCTCTTCTGCGTGCTTTCGATCGCGATTCTGGCGATCGTCAACCTGCGCGGCGTCCGTGAATCGGGCCTGGCTTTCAGCGTCCCGACGTATGTGTTCGTGTTGATGATGGTCGGCCTCATTGGCTACGGCGCCTACGGCGCTTTCTTTGGTGCCGGCCCGGCGGAGGTTACCGGTGTCGTCAAAGTCGACACCGTGTCACTGCAGCACCACGGACTAGCGAGCATCCCGGCCGGATTTGCTCTTGCCTACCTGCTCGTTCGCGGATTTGCCGAAGGCTGCGCCGCGATGACGGGAACCGAAGCCATCTCCAACGGGGTGATGGCGTTCAAGAATCCGGCGCAGAGAAATGCCGCCACTACACTGGGGCTGATGGTGGCAATTCTGGCCGCCTTCTTCCTCGGCACCAGTCTGTTGGCGCGGCATTACGGCGTGATGCCGACGACGACCGACACCGTTCTTTCGCAGCTCGCCGACCACATCTTCGGACGTGGGGCCCTCTACTACGTATTTCAGTACAGCACCTTCGCGATCCTGGTGCTTGCTGCCAACACCGCGTTCGCCGATTTCCCGAGGTTGTCCGGGATTCTCGCCAACGATGGATACATGCCGAGGCAGCTGGCCGCGCGCGGAGACAGGCTCGCCTTCTCGAATGGCATCATCGCGTTGGGTCTCATCGCCGGGGTGATCGTCTGGATTTTCCACGGACAGACGAACGCCCTCATTCCGCTTTACGCCGTCGGGGTTTTTATCTGCTTCACCCTGTCGCAGGCCGGCATGGTGTTGCACTGGCTTCGGTCGAGAGCGCCGGGGTGGAGATGGAAGGCGGCACTCAACGGAATCGGCGCCGTTGCTACCGGAATCGTGTCGATCATCCAGGTCGTCACCAAGTTCGTCGAAGGCGCGTGGATCGTAGTTTTGATCATTCCGCTCATCATCCTCCTGCTGCGGAAGATTCATCGCCACTACGTGCAATTCGCGGCGGAAATCGAGTTCAAGGGACAGAGTCCAATCACCCCGATGCACCATTCCGTGGTCGTGCCAGTGAACGGTATCACGAAGGCGACGGCGGGAGCGCTCGTGTACGCGACGGCGATTTCAGACGAAGTCGTCGCCGTCTACGTCGAAGTCGATCAACGCGCCACGGCGAGGATTAGATCGGATTGGGAGGACTGGGACATCGGCGTTCCGCTGGTCGTGATTCCGTCCCCTTACCGCTCCGTGCTCCGGCCGCTGGTCGAGTACGTCGACAACCTGCGGCTGGTGATGCCCGGCGAGCTGGTGACGGTGGTGGTACCGGAAATCGTGCCCAAGCGATGGTGGGAGCATTTGCTCCACAACAAGACGGCGTTCTACATCCGGACCGCATTTCTCTTCAAACCCAACGTAGTTGTTACAACCGTGCCGCTGCTGCTCGGCCATGCCTACAGATTGCGTGATCTGTTCGAGCACGACGATCAGCTCGACGAGGCGCCGCCGGAACAACCACCGGTTCTCAGCGACGCCGTCGAGGGCAAAGTCGAGGCTGCATGAGATCGCGCGCGCCCGTTCTGGTCCTCGCGCTGATCGCGTGTAGCGGTTCAGGTCACGGCTCACGGACGCCCGCTGATACTGCTTTGGCTCGGAGCCTGACCGGCGCCTGGGACGCGAGTCTCTCCCTCACAAGGCCCTACCCACTGGGAGTCGCGCTGCCAGCAGCGGGACGGATCTGCGGCACAATCGGCTTCGTGGAGAATCGCAGTCAGAACGCGGGTGGCCAGTATGGCGCGGAGAGCGTCGGCGTCTATGATCTCGATTTGCGACGAATCGGTCTCGACTGGCTCGGTGACAATTCGTTCCCGGAGGCGGTAGCCAGTGCATCGCGCCGGGCCGAGCCAGGCGCGACGTCGACCGAGGGTGATTCAGTC
>DASYIM010000085.1:0-3197 GCA_035997625.1 Gemmatimonadaceae bacterium | reverse complement strand
GTTTTACGTCTGGAGCGAGGAAGAGCTCGACCAGCTCCTGGGCGCCGACGCTCGCGCCTTCAAGGCGTACTATGGTGTGGTTCGCGGCGGAAACTTCGAAGGGAAGAACATCCTCCACGTTCCGCTCGCCCCTGAAGTCGCTGCCTCTCGCGCCCGCACCGATGTCGAGACACTCCAGCTCATTCTCGAGCGCGCCCAAAGGATATTGCGCGACGCGCGGTCCCGGCGCGTCTGGCCGGCACGCGACGAGAAGATTCTCGCCGCGTGGAACGGCCTCATGCTCCGCGGAGTCGCCACCGCTGCCCGAGTGCTCGACCGATCGGACTTCGCTCGACTCGCGATCAGGAACGCCGAGTTCCTGGCCCGGGAGATGGTGCGCGACGGCCGGGTGATGCGCTCGCACAAGGAGGGAGTGACGCGCATCGGCGGCTTCCTCGAGGACCACGCCGCCGTCGCACTCGGGTTTCTCGGAGTCTACGAGCTCACCTTCGACGAGAAATGGGTGGAGCGGGCCCGACAGATCGCCGACGCGATGATCGAGTGGTTCTGGGACGACGAGGTCGGAGCATTTTTCGACACCGCCCGCGACGCTGAGCAGCTCATTACCCGGCCCCGTGACGTGACCGACAATGCGACACCATCAGGAACATCGATGGCGGTGGAGCTCTTACTGTATCTGGCCGAGCTGCAGCACGACGCCGAGTATCGACGGCGAGCCGTTTTCGTCCTGGAGACACTGGCGGAGCCGATGCTGCGATTCCCTTCCGCCTTCGGTCATTTGCTCGGCAGCGCCGACATGGAGCTCAACGGCGCTGTAGAGGTCGCGCTCATCGGGTCAGCATCGAGTCCCGAGTTGCACGCGCTGGAGCGCGCGGTTGCCCGGCAGTACGTTCCCTCGCTCGTCCTGGCCGCTGGTTCGCCTGGGAGGAGTCATGTCGTCAAGCTGCTCGACGACCGGCCGCCGATCGACGATCTGCCGACTGCCTACGTTTGTAGGGGATACGCCTGCGACAGTCCGGTGACGGATCCCGCTTCATTGGTCGAGCAACTTGACGGCGCGGGAAAATCCCGAGCAGTCGCCACCGCCTTAACGGGGAGCTGATGGATCGAATCAACAGTCGCATCGCACAGGTGTACGGATACGCAGTCTGCTTCATCACTGTCATCACCATGCTGATCTCGATCAAGCAGGTCGTCGATGCGCTGATCGACCTCAGTGATCCGATCCGCGCCGAGGGCGGCGGGTACGGACGCATGGGACGGCCGCTGACGAATTTCGAGGTCTACAAAATGGCAGCGCGTCGAGAGCCGGATCCGCGTCGCCCGACGCAGGCGGGCCCGGCGCCGGCGACCACCACTCCTGCACAGACGACGGCGATGGCCGACACTCTGTCAGACGCGGAGTTGCAGCGGATGTACCAGGCGGAGCGTGAAGAGGCAATCGGTAACGCGAAGTTCCGCGCCACCCGCTCGCTCGTCGGCAATCTTCTTCTCATCGTGCTTGCCGCGATTCTGTTTGTCGTCCACTGGCGCTGGCTGAAGCAGCGTGACACCACCCCGGTCACGCCATGAGCTCGGCCGCAGCTCCACTTCGCCAGACCAGCGAGGCGGCTGAACAGAAATCCTCGTTCACCCGCGGCATATTTGCGGGTGTCGTCCTCGACTCGCTGCTCTTCCCCTATCCACGTCCGCTGGAAGAGCGTAATCCCGACGAAGCGCGCACGGTTCGGCGGCTCATCAAGAGCCTGCGCGAGATGAAGGGCGACCTGATCGACTCCGCGAAATTCGATGACGAGGAGACGATTCCCGAAAATGTCATTCGCGCCTTCGCCGAAGCCGGGATGCTCGGCCTCACAATACCGAGAAAGTACGGCGGTCTCGAGCTCTCCGCGTCCGCGTACGCCCGCGTATTCGAGACACTTTCCACCGTGGACGCATCACTCGCCGTCATGGTGGGCGTCCACTGCGGGCTCGGCGCCAAGGCAATCGTGCTCCACGGCAACGATGAGCAGAAGGAGCGCTATCTGCCGCCGCTGGCGCGCGGTGATTTTCTCGCCGCCTATGCGCTGACGGAGCCGGAGGTCGGGTCCGATGCGCAGAACATCGAGACGACGGCGGTGCTTAGCAAAGACGGATCGCACTGGCGGCTCAACGGTCGCAAGATCTGGATCGGCAACGGCCACCGCGCCGGCGTGATCGCGACCTTCGCGCAGGCGTTCGTGCAGCGCCGTGGTGAGAGCGTGCAGCGGATGACCGCGTTCCTGATTCGGCCGGATATGCCGGGATTCAAGGTGGTGGGCACCGTTCGAAAGCTCGGCATTCGCGGGTCGACGCAGGCCGAGCTCGCCTACGACGGACTCATCGTCCCCGCGGATCATCTCCTTGGCGCGGTGGGCCGCGGATTCGGCGTCGCCGTCCACGTGTTGAACGCCGGCCGACTGACGCTGGCTGCCGGCTGTACCGGCGGTACGAAGCGGACGTTGAACGAGATGACATCCTACGCCGAGCAGCGCGTGCAGTTCGGGCATCCGCTCGCCGATTTCGAGATCACCCAGCGGAAGCTCTCGCAGATGGCGAGCGAGATCTACGCCTCGGAAGCGATGCTGGGGATTCTGGCATCGCTCGTCGACCGCGGCGACATCGACTTTTCCCTGGAAGCGGCGTGCGCGAAAGTTTTCGCCAGCGAGCTGGTGTGGCGCGCCGCTGACGACATGGTGCAGCTCGCCGGCGGCCGCGGCTACGTCAAGCCGTATCCGTACGAGCGACTCCTGCGTGACTCGCGCATCAACCGGATCTTCGAGGGCGCCAACGAAGTCCTGAGACTGTTCATCGCCCTGAACGGTGTGCAGGCGCCCGCCAACGCGCTCAAGGAAGTCGGCTCCGCCTTGCGTCGTCCACTGAAGCACCTCGGCCTGCTCGGCGGCTATGCAACATCCCGGGTAAAGCTTCGTCTGGGCCAGACATCGACGCTGGACATCGAGCTTCACGAGCGACTGAAGAGGCACAAGGATTATTTCGAGAAGCACGTCGCCGAGCTGGGAACCGGGACCGACCGCGCGATCGTGCGTCATCGCGAGCAGATCGTCGACCGTCAGCTCGTTCTGGAGCGCCTGGCCAATATGGCGATCGATCTGTTCGCCACCGCCTGCGTCATCGCGCGCACTCAGAGTCTGATCGACGAGTGCGGGGTCGAGAAA
>DASYIM010000084.1:0-11408 GCA_035997625.1 Gemmatimonadaceae bacterium | reverse complement strand
CCGGCGACATCCGGGATCTCGACGCCGTTGGCGGTCCAGTTCTCACCGTCGCGCTTGATGGAAACCTCGACGGCCTTGTTCCCAATCTGACCGGTCAGCACGCAGGAGAGCGTTCGCCACTCCGCGTCGCACTCGATCAGGTAGCGGACCCGGCACGGTGCGCCGCGGTCGGACAACACCGCGACCCCGCTCAGCCGCGCGCCATCGTCACGCTCGGCGATGGTGGCGAACTCGTGTCCCGATTTGTCCGTGCGACGCCATACAATAGATGAGGATCGCTTCGGTCTGGCTTTGGCGACCGAGTCGCTCGTTCTCACGTCTGATAATCCCATTACCCGCTCATGATCGGGTGGAAGTTTTGCAAACAGATGGCACGAGCTCAGAAACTCTTGCCACGTTCGGGTTGTCGGCGTCGTGGTTCTGACGCTTCATGAGACTTACTGCAAGGTTCGTGAGCAAAGGGCAATCTATCGACGGATTTTCGAGCAGAGCAGCAATAACGTGGCGGTCGTCGCTCTTCCGTGAGATGTCCTGCAGGATTTCCCTGGGCGTCGCCGGATTCCCGGCGAACCAGATGTCCAGCCCGCTGATTGTCCGCGGGCGCACATAGAGGTCGCGCAGAATTTCCGGCGGGGTGTGATGATGCGCGGCGAGCGCCTGGAAGAAATAATCCGGGTAGGATTTGGTTCTGTAGACGCGTTCCAGGGTCTCCGATGAAGCGCCGGGGTTTCTGATTGCTTCCAAAGCGATCCCGAGGTCCGGGGAGTTGGCGAGCGTGTCGAGGATGTCGGGCGAGATCGAATCGTTGGGAAGCGCGGCGAGGATGAACGCGCGGTCGTTCATGTTCGCTCTGATGCTGCTGTCCAGATAAGCGCGCTCGCGTCCCCGATTCTGTTTTAGCCCGGCTCCAATCATTTCCCGATCGCGGGCGATTTCGGCCGAGTGGGCGACCTGTCGCTGATCGTTGACGCTGTTCTTGTCGCGGGTCTGCACACCGGCGGAGAGGTTGTAACCGACGAGCAGCAGCGCGAGCCCGAGCCCAACCCAGGCGCCTATTCGTTGCGTCGGCTCAGGTGAGGTCCGCCAGCGGCCAAAGGCGAGACCGAGGAATCCGCCGAGCCCACCGACCAGCGGAATGCCGAGGAAACCTATTCCGGCGGTGGAGGCGCGTGACTGCAGGATCGCCCAAACTCCCGAGGCAACCGCTGCCGCGAAAAAAAGCAGACTGAGCCCGAGTCCGCGCGGATCTCGCCGGAGAACCAATGTGACGGCAACTGCCAGGTACGCGACCGGAATCCCGAGCAACAGCAACAAGAACGTCATCTGCCTTTCGAGGTCAGCGCCGCCTCAATCGCGGATCTCGACTTCGGTCGATCGCTGCGCGGGACGAGCAGTTGTCTCCCCCTCGATTCTGATCTGCGGCTCGTGCAGAACCGGAACCTTTACCGATGCCGCGATGAAGCAGAGGTCGTGTGCCTGCTCGTGCAGCTCCATGGCTCGCTTGGCGTCGCTGCCCGGCGCCAGCGTCACGACCGGCCGCAGCGTCACGCTCTCGAACATTCCACCGCCATTGGGTGTCAGCCGCAACGTCCCGCTGGCGTTGTCCTCGTAGGCGACGACGTTGATCTTCGTCCGCGCACAGAGCGCGAGATAGCTGAGGAGATGGCAGGAAGAAAGCGCCGCTACGAAGAGATCTTCCGGATTGTAAACGTCGGCGTCGCCACGGAACATCGGATCAGCGCTACCAACGAGCTCGGGTTTTCCTTCGACCTGCATTCGATACTTGCGGCCGTATCCCGTATAGCTCGTGGTGCCGGTACCAAGGTTCCCGTCCCAGATCAGTCGAGCCTTGTAATCGTGCGCGTTCTTCCTGCCGGGCGTTGCGGACATGTCTGGACCTCAGCGTGGGTTGGAAACAGCGGAGATACTATAGTAGTAAGACGACGCGCAAGAATCTGCCGATTTTGCGGACATCCGGCGAGCGCGGCAGTTGTTACACGGCGGCCTGTATAACGCGTACGCTTTCGAGACGGGTTCGTCCCTTGTTCGTTGAAAGGCGTGGTGATGTTCCCGGTCCACTCCTTTCCGAGGACGTTCATGCACATCTCGCATTACGCAGGACGATTCGTGCTCGCAGGCGGCGCAGCTCTTTGCCTGACCGCTTGTGCTGATGATGTAACCACCGCTCCCGGTCCTTTGATGACCTCCTTCGCGACGGCGTCCGCCGACCGCGAATTCCACGGCGGCGTCTTCAGGTTCACGCCTCTCTCCTCCTCGTTCGCCTGCACGGTTTCGGGTGGCGACCCGGTGAATCCGATCGCCCTCGGCGCGGGCCTAGGCCAGTCGATCATCGCCAGCGAGCCGCAGTTCGCCGACGCCATCGACATGAACACCCAGAACGAAAATGGAATCCAGCGCGGCCGCTACCTCTATCGGCCGAGCGAGGGAGCCATCAGCGAAGTCACAGTGACCGACCTCAAGAACATCGGCCCGAACAGCACCAAGCGGTTCGCTTTCCGCGCCGACTGGGAAAGCTTTGACCCGATCGTGTGGACGCCGTGGGGAACGATCCTCGTCGCGGAGGAAGCCAACGTCGCTGCCAAGCCCGACCCCGATGTTCCGCAGGCAAAGGCTGGACTGGTCTACGAGCTGTTTCCCAGGAAGGGCGACCCGTCGACACTCGACAAGATCGTGGTGCGTCCGGCGATCGGCTCCAAGGCGCACGAAGGGATGCGCTTCGACAAGCAAGGCAATCTATACAGCATTTCCGAGCGCAACCCCGGCTACATCTACAAGTTCACGCCCGATAAAAAAGGCGATCTCTCCAAAGGCCAGCTCTATGTTCTGAAGATCACGAGGCCCACCGGCGACCGCACCGGAGAGGGCGAATGGATCCCGCTCGATCGCAATGCGGTGCAGATCGATGCTGCAGCGGCGGCCGACGCCGTCGGCGCGACGGGCTACAACCGGCCAGAGGATGTCGAGTCGGCGACATCGAGCGGCAGTTTTCCGGGCAATGTTCTCTTCGTCGCGGTCACCGGGCGCGCCTCACCCGTCGACAACCGCATAATCGCGATCGACCTGGGCGGCGGCGACGACGATGATCGCGGCGAGCGCGGGAAGAAGGAGAGTGCCCGGCCTTTTGTCTACGACTACGTTGCGCCAGGCCTGAACACCACCCTCGCCGATTTCGAGATGCCTGATAACGTCGCGCTCGATCCGCAGGGCAACCTCTACATCGCCGAAGATCCGGGCGGCAACTTCGCCACCAAGAAGAAGGGTGACGACATCTGGGTTGCGCGGCCCGGTCGCGGCAAACACGCTCCAGCGTCGAGCGTTGAGCGTGTCGGCAGCCTGACCGACTGCGACGCCGAACCCACCGGAATTTATTGGGAGTTGGGTGGAAACCGGCTATTCGTGAACGTCCAGCATCGCGGCGGCGATCATCTCGACAAGGCGGTTGCCATCGGCCGCGAGTAGCCGCAAACGAGTTGGTCTACGCGCCTCCAATCTCGCCGTTACGGATCGTCAGGCGAGGGAGGCGCACCAACTCCGACGGAATGTCAGACTCTCGCGGCACGACGAGTACAGTCTGACCCACGCCTCCTTTCTCCAACAGCTCGAGGATCCTGGCGCTGCGCCGTGTGTCCAGCTCGGCGAACGGATCGTCGAGCAGGAGAATGGGGTCGGCACCGGTGTGCCGGCGGAGCGTCGCCGCTTCCAGCATTCGCAGTGCGATCGCCGCGGTCCGCTGCTGGCCGGCGGAGCCGAAGAGACGGAGGTCGCGCCCATCGAGTGTGAGCTCCAGGTCATCGCGGTGGGGACCGACGTGGGTGAGCCCGCGCTTCATGTCGAGACCGCGCTTTTCCTCGAAGGCCGCCAGGAGAACGTCGTGTCTCGCTTCGGATTCCGCGAAGGGGCTGATGTAGCGGATCGCCGCCTGGCCCTGCTCACCGATCGTCTCACTGAGCCGCGCGAACTCGGCCGCCGACTCCTCCACCCACCGCGCCCGGGCCTCGATCAGCACGGTGCCGTGCTCGGCGAGCGCGGGCTCCCACACCGCCACTCGCTCGTCAGCCGAGCGTCCACCACGCCGCGCGGCGTCGCGCAGCGCGGCGTTGCGGCGCACCAGATTGGCGCGGTAGTGCTGGAGCGCGTTCAGGTATCGTCTGTCGGTGAGAGCGAGGACGAGATCGAGATAGCGCCGCCTTTCGGTCGGCGCGCCGCCGACCAGCTCGAGATCGCGGGGCGAGAACATGACCGAGGGCAGGGAGCCCAAAGCGTCGCTCAGCCGCCGGGGAATCGCGCCATCGACGGTGACTTTCTTCTTCTTTGCTAACTTGTCGAATCCGATGGCGAGTCGATGCTCGGCGGGCATTTTGCCGGTGGCGCTAATGTGGAAGCCAGCGGAATCGAAGCGGGTGAGATCCTGGTCGCGCGCGTCGCGCACCGATCTCAGGATTTGGAAGTAATAGATCGCCTCGAGGAAGTTGGTTTTCCCATGGCCATTGTCGCCGATGAGGGCGACTCCTTCAGCTGGAAGATCGAGGTCGACGCGCTCGAGATTTCTGAAATCACGGATGGCGATGCTCTCGAGCCAGACTCTCATCTCCCCTTGAACGCCGGCGTCCGTTTTTCGAGGAAGGCGCGCATTCCCTCGCGCATGTCTTCCGTTGCGGCCAGCAATCCGAACTGATTGGCCTCGAGAATCAGTCCCTCGTCGAGTGACATCTCCATCCCGCGATCGATCGCCTCGATGCACAACGCGACCGCGAGCGGGCCGTTGGCGAGGATCGTCTTCATCATCTCGCGCACGGTATTCATCAGGTCGGCGCCCGGCACCACCTTGTTCACCAGGCCAATGCGATAGGCCTCGGCGGCGTCGATCATCTCGCCGGTCATGAGCAGCTGCATCGCGCGTCCTTTGCCGACGAGACGGGGAAGACGCTGGCTCCCGCCGTACCCCGGCAGGATGCCGAGCTTGCTCTCGGGCTGGCCGAACTTCGCCGCGTCCGACGCGATGCGGACGTGACACGCCATCGCCAGCTCACACCCCCCGCCCAGCGCGAAGCCGTTGACGGCGGCAAACACAGGCTTGGGACAGGTCTCGATGCGACGGAACACATCCTGCCCTGCGCGTGCTCGTGCTTTTGCGAGCACTGGAGTCTGGCCCGACAATTCCGAGATGTCGGCACCGGCGACGAACGCGCGTCCGGCGCCGGTGAGAATGACGCCGCCGACGGAGTCATCGACGCGAATCTCGTCGATGGCGTGGCCGAGCTCGGCGATCGTCGCGTCGTTGAGGGCGTTGAGCTTGTCGGGACGGTTGACCGTTAGCGTCGCGACGCGGTCGGAGACTTCCAGCGTCAGGAATTGGAAGGGCATCGAGAAGTGTTAGTCGGTAGATTGACGGCGGCCGGCGGTTTGCGGCGGCGATTGCGAAATCTACCCAGAAAGTTCTCTCATGGGCCGCCGGTTTCCGCCGCGGCGATGGAGTAAATGGCGCAGAAGTGGATCGTTCGTGAAGGCTCGAAGCCGCGCGGATTCCGGTACAAGGGGCCGAGCGGCAGCGCGGTGAAAGGCAAGCGCGATCTGGAGCGCATCGATGCGCTCCGGATCCCACCCGCGTGGCGCGACGTGCACGTCTCCACCAATCCGCGAGCGGCGATTCAGGTGTGGGGGTTCGATGCGCGTGGCCGCAAGCAGTACAAGTATCATCCCCGAGCCGTCGAGAAGGGTGAGCTCCGCAAGTACTATCGCGTCCGCCAGATGGCCCGCGACCTGCCGACGCTGCGCGCGCGAATCAATCGCGACTTCAGGCGAAAAGGCCTGAGCAAAGAACGAGTGTGCGCCGGCATCGTTCGGCTCATTGGCCACGGATTCTTCCGGGTCGGCAGCGAGAAGTATCAGAAGGAGAACAACACATTCGGCATAACCACGATGCGGAAATCCCACGTCGCCGTGTTAGGCGACATGGTGGAATTCGAGTACAAGGGCAAACGATCGATCTCGCAGCGCAACGTCGTCGTCGCTAAAGACCTCGCCCGGTTCGTCTCGGCGTTGATGGAAACGCCGGGGCCGAGGCTGTTCCGATATCTCGAGGATGGGAAGTGGCGCGATGTCGACTCGCGCGACGTCAACGACTACATCGAACGCGTGTCCGGCTTTCCCTATACGGCAAAGGATTTCCGGACGTGGGGCGGGACTCTTCGCGCGGCTACGGTTCTAGCCGAGCTGGGGAAGGGGAAGAGCCAGACCGAGCGCAAGAAGAACGTAGTAACGGCAGTCAGGCTCGTCGCGGCTGAGCTGGGGAACACT
Source organism: Gemmatimonadaceae bacterium (assembly GCA_035997625.1). GTDB lineage: Bacteria > Gemmatimonadota > Gemmatimonadetes > Gemmatimonadales > Gemmatimonadaceae > UBA4720. The sequence continues at coordinate 5,090 of DASYIM010000084.1, read as the reverse complement.
CCGACGATTTGTCGGAAATCCTACGTCCACCCGGTCGTCGTTATGAAGTACCTGCGGAGCGGAACTACGATCTCACTACCGAAGCATCTAACGCACGCCGCCAACGGACTGGGCCACGCTCCTGAAGAGAGCGCGCTCATCGATTTCCTCGACGAGTACTTCCCGGAGCGACGTCGTGAGGTACGCGTTGAGTAAAGGTCTGCCGCGAGACATGGAGAGCCACTCGCTCAGCGGAGAGGGGCTCGTTTCTGAAGGGGGCGTGGTAAAGCCGTTTCGTCGCGTTGATACAGCGACGAAGCACGTGCTGGCCATCGACCAGGGCACCACGGGAACGACCGCGCTCGTGATCGCCGCCGATGGGCGTGTGGCCGGACGCGGCTACCAGGAGATCACCCAGCACTATCCGCAGCCCGGCTGGGTCGAGCATGACGCCGAGGAGATTCTCGAGCGCACGCTGCTGGCGGCACGCGAAGCGATCGCGGCGAGCGGTGCGCGTCCCGATGTGCTCGGGATCACCAACCAGCGCGAAACCATCGTCCTGTGGCACCGGGACACCGGCAAGCCCCTGGCGCGGGCGATCGTCTGGCAGGATCGCCGGACCACGGAGCGGTGCGCGCAGCTACGCGGCAAGACCAGCTTCATCGCCCAGCGTACCGGATTGCGTCCCGATCCGTATTTCTCGGCGACGAAGATCGAATGGTTGCTCAAGAAGCCGGAGATCGCGTTCGTCGCCCGCAATGGCCGGCTGCTCGCGGGGACCATAGACAGCTGGTTGATCTGGAAGCTCACCGGCGGACGCGTCCACGCCACCGATCCCACCAATGCGTCGCGCACGCTGCTGTTCGACATCAATCGCTTGAGGTGGAGCAAGGAGCTCTGCGAGTTATTCAAGATTCCAATCGAGATTCTTCCCGAGGTCCGTCCGTCGGCGGGTGATTTCGGAAAGACGGTCACGTCCTTCTTCGGCAAGGCGCTGCCGATAACCGGCGTCGCGGGAGATCAGCAGGCGGCGTTGTTCGGTCAGGGTTGCTGCGCCCCCGGTCAGGCGAAGAACACCTACGGGACGGGTGCGTTCCTTCTCCTCAACACGGGCAAGAAAGTGCCACGGCCCGGCGAGGGGTTGCTGGCGACGGTCGCCTGCGACGAGAAGGGCGGCGCCGCATACGCCCTCGAGGCCTCGATCTTCGTCGCCGGTGCCGCACTCCAATGGCTGCGCGACGGACTCGGCATTCTCTTCAACGCCGCGGAAAGCGAGCGCCTGGCTCAGTCGCTCCAGTCGAACGACGGTGTTTATTTTGTGCCCGCGCTCGCCGGACTCGGCGCGCCCAACTGGGAACCGAAGGCGCGGGGAACGATCGTCGGAGTGACGGCGGGCACGACGAGAGCGCACTTCGCTCGCGCGGCTCTGGAGGCGATGGCCTATGGCTCGGCGGAAATGCTTGGAGCGATGGCCAAGCGGGGCCGGGTGAAGTTCGAGTCACTGCGCGTCGACGGCGGCGCCACCGCCAACAACTGGCTGCTGCAATTCCAGGCCGACGTCCTCGGCATTCCGGTGGAGCGCCCCGACATGATCGAGACGACCGCGCTCGGCGCCGCCGGCCTCGCCGGAATTGGCGGCGGTGTGTGGCGCGACGCCGCCGAATTCATCGGAACGAGGCAATTCACCCGCTTCAACCCGGCGATGGAGAGAGAAGCCGCCGCCGATCTGGTCATGGGCTGGCAGCGCGCCGTGCGGAGCGCTCTTACATGGGCGCGTGACAAGGGAGATGGGGCCCAGCCGAAGAAGAAAAAGAAAAAGCGCGCCGAGAAATCGGCGCCGCCCAACAAAAAGGGAACGGCGAAACCAGCGCGACGGCGGTCGAAGTGAGCGCTCTCGTCGGCGTCTGCATGGCGATCAATGTCGTCTTCGCGCAGGCCGCCGCCACGCAACCCCACCCCGATTCATGGTTCGGCATCGACAAGATCAAGCACTTCTTCATGTCGGCATTCATCGAGAGTGTTTCCTACAGCCTTTTACAGGCGTCTGGGGTTCATCACCGCTCGGCGATGGGAGGCGCGATCGGCATCACGCTGGGGTTCGGGGTCGCTCGTGAGATTCACGACAAACGCACGCCGGGAAACATTTTCAGCGTGCGCGACCTGACCTGGGATGCGATCGGCACCGGCGCGGGGGCGGTACTCCTCTCCCATACCATTAGGTAGCGGCCCTGACATCTTCTAAGGTTGCGGCCCGGGTGAACCAGCCACATCCTTTGTGCGTCGTCCGACGAATCCCCGTCCCCGCTGATCCAGCTGCGAGATAGTCGATGGCGCCAATCACAATGGAACGGTCAGGTGAAGTGCCCGCCGTGGAGCCGGTCTGGCTCCCGGGTGAGCCTGCGCCCGTTCCCGCGCCTGCCGTCAACCCGATTCTCGATCTCCGCCCGTCGTGGCTGCGCGGGGACAACACGTTCGATGTGGACCTCGAAGTCCGCATGCACCCGCTCACACTCCGATTCGACGACAAGGATCTGGAGCGTGAGTTCGCCGACGAATATTTCACCCGCACGCTGAGTCAGGTCAGACTCGCCCTCGTCCTCGGCTTCGTTTTGTACAGCGGCTACGGATTCGTCGATTTCTGGCTTGCCCCCGAGCAGCTGCCCTGGATCTGGGCGATCCGCTATCTGATTGTTGGCCCGACAGTGCTGGGATGCCTGTGGTTCAGTTACAGCAGGCATTTCCGGCGCTACCGCGAGCTTGGGCTCAGTGTCGTGGTGGTGGTGGCGATGCTCGGCGTTATCGGTATGACTTCGCTGATTCCCCAGCCGATCAGCAGCCTGTATGACGTTGGCCTGTTCATGGTCCTCGTCTATGCCTTCACCCTGGTGCGACTGCCAGTGCCGTATGCTCTGGCCATCGCTGCGTTCACGCTGGCAGTGTATCCAGTTGCCACCGTCCTTGTGCACGAGACCCCGATGCCCGTCGTCGGCAGCAATTTCTTTTTTCTGCTGGGGATGGTGATACTCGGGTTCTTCTCCAACTATTCGATGGGCCGCTACTCGCGGAGCCACTTCCTGCAGAAGCGACTGATTTCTCTTCGCACCGAGGAGCTCGAGCGCAAGAATTCCGAGCTGATCATGAAGAATCAGCTCCTCGCCGAATCGCGCGCCGAAAACGTAAGGACGGCGCGACGCACCGAGCAGATCTTCTCGGCACTTTCTGAGGCGCTGCCCGGGCACGTCCTCGACGAGAAGTACCGAATTGGCGTAAAGATCGGCTCGGGCGGATTTGGGACGGTTTATAAAGGCGAGCACATCCTTCTCCACCATCCCGTGGCGATCAAGGTGTTTCGCCCGGCAGTGGGCAGAGAGGGCGTCGACAGCATGGAGCGATTCCGTCTCGAGGGAATCTCGGCGTGTCGCGTCAATCATCCCAACGCGGTGACGGTTCTCGACTTCGATGTCTCGGCGGGAAGCCTCGCTTATCTGGTGATGGAGCTGCTGGAAGGGCATTCACTCGCTCAACAGCTGCGCACCGAGGGAAGGCTGCCGCAGATGCGCGCCACCGAAATAGCCTGTTGCGTCTGCGATGCACTGATCCAGGCGCACGGCGCGGGAATCGTTCACCGCGATATCAAGCCGAGCAACGTGTTCATGCACGGACCAGTCGGGGATCAGACGGTAAAAGTGATCGACTTCGGCATTGCCAAGCTCACCGACGAATCGCAGTCACCCGACGCGCAGACAACGACGCTCTCGGGGATGTTCCTCGGTACCCCGGCCTACATGGCGCCGGAGCGCGTGTTCAACCAGCCATACGATGGGCGTGCCGACGTCTACTCCGTCGGCGTGATGATTTATGAAATGGTGGCTGGCCGGCTGCCGTTCGAGCGGACCGCGAGCGGACACTTGTCGCTGATGCGGATGCACGCAATGGAGAAGCCGGTGGCGTTGACGAAACTGGTGCCTGACGCGCATCCGAAGCTGGAGGTCGCGGTAATGAGCGCGATGCGGAGGGAGCCGGAGGAGAGGCCGACCGCCGCGCAGCTGGGCTCGATGCTGCGCGAGCTGCTGGTGGATTTCCGGGGACCCAGCCGGAGTCGGCGGGCGACGGATCACTACCGGGCGTAGCCGACCGCGTTACTTCCATTTGCGGGCAGCTTTCTGTTTGGCGTAAGTCTCTTGCATCTCCTGCCTGAACCGCTCGGGATCACCCGTCAGCAGATCCGAGATGATCTCCTGCGTGCGCTTGCCCGCGCTCTGTCGTTCGCCCTCGAGGATCGAGCGCACCAACGGGTGCTGCTGGGCGTTGCTGGCGAGTGACCATTTGGCCGTCCCGCCGGTCACCCAGATCCTGAAATCATCTCGCTCCTCGGAGAGCGGAACGCGCTGCAGAAGTTTTTTCACGTAGACAGGATTGCCGCTCGCGAAGAACGCGCCCCAGTACAGGTCGTTGGTTTCGGGGGACACCTCGTCCATTTGAGAGACACCGCCGGATCTGCTCCATGACAGCGCCCGACGGAGCGCGTCCCTCGTAGTCTCGGGTTGTCTCGCGATTACCTGCTCCCACTCCGGGACCCGTGACGGGTTGGAGATGAAGACCTCGCTGAAGAACGCGGTCACCGGTCCGGTCGCCGGAGGCAGTTGCAGGACGTGAGATGCATCCACTGCCCCGATAACGACACCGATGAGATCGGGCCGCGGGTTCAGGTAGTAACCGTTCATGAAGGCGTCGAAATCCTGTGGAGTCACCAGTCGCGGGAGACCCGCTGCACTGGGAGCTGGCGGGTTCACTCCGCACGTGGTGATGGCGACCAGCATTCTGTCTCTGATCGCGTCGTGCTCTTCGATCGTTTTGAAAGTCCGGTAAGCCGGCGCCTGACCCAGGAAGTAGATGGTAACTATGGTCTGAGTGGAGTCGTTGAAAAGCTCGTACATCCCATTCGGTCCATTGCCAGCCATGGCTGAAAAGATGAGGCCGTACAGCTCGAAGCCGTTGAATGGCATGTGCTCCCATTCGCCACCCTGAGACTGGTCCATGGCAAGCTCGATGTTCTTTATTACGGCATCCTTGTCGCTGGCATACTGTTTCGGATCGGACTTCTCCACCTT
>DASYIM010000083.1:0-6889 GCA_035997625.1 Gemmatimonadaceae bacterium | reverse complement strand
TTCCTCGCCCTGGGAGACAACGACACCTATCCCCTTTGGTATCTGCAGCAGGCCGAGGGAACGCGCAAAGACGTGACTGTCGTCACAGTACCGTTGTTGCCGGCGAAATGGTATCGGGCCGAGCTGGCGCGCAGGTACAAGCTGCTCGATTCCGGAAGCGTTGAAAAATGGCTGGGACGAGACAGCACGGTCGCCCTGATTACTCGACGCTCCTACAATCAGAATCGTCCCGTGCTCCGCTCGCCATTCTTCGCGCTGGACTCCAGCGCGAAGAAGCCCTGACACAGCTACGCCGACCTACTGAACCGCGATGGTGTAGGCGCCGGTGACACCCGCCACCTTGCCGCGGGCCCTGATGATGTAGAAGCTGGCCGTGGTCGACGAGAACGCGAAGCGGGCGTTCTGCGTTGTCCCATCGATATTGTCGTTCGCCACCAGCACGGCGGGATTCCCGTCGGCGAAGATCTCGAGGTACGAATCGAGCGCGGTGGAGCTCATCGTCACGGTGATCGCCTGTCCTGCCTGCAGGAAGATCACGTAATCGTCAGCCAGGATTCCGTTGCTGGTGCAATCCGTCGTTTGAAGACTTTGATCCGACGTGATGCCGGGCACCACGAATACATCCTCACAGTTCGTCACCTGCGCCGCCGTGGTGGCTGACGCGAGCGTGTAGGAACCGGTGACGTTGGGATCGTACGAGTTCGCGCCGAGCAGGAAGTTACCGGCAGGCAGCAGCGCCTTGATGGTCGAAGTATTTGGTCCACCGAAGTCGTCGTTGACGCCGATCACCGTCACGGCGGAGGTAAGCAGCGCCAGGAAAGTGTCGAAACTGCCGGACTGCGTGAACAGGTACGTGCCCGCGGTCGGGAGGGACACCACATAAAAATCGACAAAGCTCCCGTCCGCGAGCCGGCAATCAGACAACGAGAGCTGTCCGCTGCTGGTCGAGCCGAAGGTGTGCGTCAAAGATGTCGAGCAGGGATCGGCACCCTGGGCGGTGAACGTAACGGCGGGGAGGCCGGCCGTTGTCGCCGTGACGGTGTTGGTACCCGGCGTCTGGCCAAGGGTCCAGCTGCCGACGGTCGCAATGCCCGACGCATCCGAGACCGCGTGTCCGCCGGTCAGTGACCCGCCGCCCGCCGTGACGGCGAAGGTCACCGACACGCCGCTCATCGGGTTGCCGCTCGCGTCGCTGACCACGACCGACGGCGGCTCTCCGACATCAGTGCCGGGTGCAGCGGTTATTGTGGTCGAAGAGTGTGCGGCAATGCTCGCCGCAGTTGGCCCGGGGCCCGAGGAATCGCCGCCGCAGGAAACCTGCAATACGACGAGACCTGCCAGAGCGAGCGGGGGGATGACTCGCAGCAAATTCATTGTCGACAATATGAGTTGGGGGATTGATGCGTCAAGAAGCACGTAAGCCAAAGGCCAGAGATATGCCCGCGAAGGGCGTCTCTGGCCTCGTGAGTGGCAAACTCTGGGCTAGTACCGGTAGTGCTGAGGCTTGTAAGGGCCTTCGAGCGGAACGCCCAGATAGTCCGCCTGATCCTTGGACAGCTTGGTGAGCTTGACTCCCAGCTTGTCGAGGTGAAGCCGGGCGACCCGCTCGTCCAGATGCTTCGGCAGCGTATAGACTCGGCACTCGTAAGCATCGCAGTTCGTGTGCAGCTCGATCTGCGCCATCACCTGATTGGTGAAGCTCGCCGACATCACGAAGCTCGGGTGACCAGTCGCGCAGCCCAGATTCAGCAGACGTCCCTCCGCGAGAATCATCACGCTGTGACCATCGGGGAAAACGTACTCATCGTACTGCGGCTTGATCTGAACGCGCTTGATGCCTCGAGTTTTCTTGAGCCCGGCCATGTCGATCTCATTGTCGAAGTGACCGATGTTGCCGACGATTGCCTTGTCCTTCATCTGCGCCATGTGCTCGGCGGTGATGATGTTCATGTTGCCGGTGGCGGTGATGAATATGTCGGCGGTCTTGACGACATCGTCGAGGGTGGTGACCTGATAGCCTTCCATCGCCGCCTGCAGGGCGCAAATGGGGTCGATCTCGGTGATCACTACCCGGGCCCCCTGACCCTTGAGCGCCTGCGCGCAACCCTTTCCGACATCGCCGTATCCACAGATGACCGCGACTTTACCGGCGAGCATCACGTCGGAGGCGCGCAGAATTCCATCGGTGAGCGAGTGACGGCAACCGTAAAGGTTGTCGAACTTCGACTTCGTCACCGAATCGTTGACGTTGATGGCGGGGAAGAGCAGAGTGCCGGCTTCCATCATCTGATAGAGGCGGTGCACACCCGTTGTCGTCTCCTCGGAGACGCCGCGAAGATCCTTCGACATGCGCGTCCAGCGCTGGGGGTCCCTCTTGAACTCCCGCTTGAGGAGATTCAGGATGACTCCGTATTCCTCTGACTCCTTGTTGGGATCGAATTCGGGCACGCGTCCAGCTTTCTCGAACTCGACCCCCTTGTGAACGAGCAGAGTGGCGTCACCGCCATCATCCAGCAGCAGGTTCGGACCGGAGCCGTCCGGCCACACCAGCGCCTGGTCCGTGCACCACCAGTACTCCTCGAGCGTCTCGCCCTTCCAGGCAAACACCGGAGTGCCCTGCGGATCGTTGATCGTCCCGTTCTTGCCCACTACGACCGCGGCAGCGGCGTGATCCTGGGTCGAGAAGATGTTGCACGACACCCAACGCACGTCGGCACCGAGTTGTGTCAGCGTCTCGATGAGAACGGCGGTCTGCACCGTCATGTGGAGCGAGCCCATGATCTTCGCTCCGGCGAGCGGCTGCTTGCTCTTGTATTCATTCCGCAGCGCCATCAACCCCGGCATCTCGTGCTCGGCGAGGCGGATCTCATTGCGCCCGAATTCGGCCAGCGAGAGGTCCTTGACCTTGTAGGGCTCGCGCCCCGCCTCGACGGCGGTGGTGAATGCGTTCATCGGTTCCGTAATCGTGCCCACTTTGCGCTCCGTTGAGGTCTTTGGTGACATTCGATCACGCGGTTTTCATGAGCGGAACCGCATCCGCTTTTTTTCGTCCACCGCTGCTCATCGCAGCGGCACTGCGCTTTCCCGAAGCGGCGAAGAGTGTCGGCCCTTTCGCCTCCGGATCGGGAGGTAGTACGTTGTAGCGAAAACCGTCCAGGCCGGCCGCCTGCATCCAGCCACCGACCGTCTTGGAATCGAAGCCCTGCCAGAGGTGACCCATCGTCTGACGCAGGTCCTGACGGTCGTGCGGCATCATATCGAGCACCAGCAGTCGGCCGTTCGATTTCAACACGCGCGCCGCCTCAGCCACTACTCGCGCCGGATCAGCGGCGTAGTGGAGCACGAGGAAGAGGAGTGCCACGTCTACTTCTCCATCGCCGATCGGGAGGGACTCGAGCCGGCCGTTTCGTATGTCGACGTTCCCGACGCCGTGCAGGCGCTTCTTCGCCGCGGAGAGCATCGCATTCGATTCGTCGACGGCAATTACGCGCTCGACGAACGGTGCCAGTGACTGCGTGACGGCGCCGGTACCGCAGCCGAGATCAGCGACGGTCCAGCCGTCATCCAGAAGCCCCAGCAGCGCAATGTCCGCCCGGCGCCCGAAGAGATCGAGCCGCATCCGATCCCACTGTCCGGCGGAAGTCGAAAAGAATTGCTGCGACCGCGTGCTGCGCTCGGCGAGAACCGCCTGAGTGCGCCGAGCATCCTGTTCCGCGGCATTGGTGTGCATCACTTCGTCGCGTACTATGCTCCAGAGGCGGCGGCTCGCCGGATCGAGCGACGACGACGCGATCCGATAATGACGACTGGTTCCTTCCGCGCGGGCGTCGAGCCAGCCTTCCGCACTGAGCGCCTTGAGGTGCCGGCTTATTGTTGACTGGGGCAGCTGGAGGATGGCGGTGAGTTCGTTGACGGTGAGCTCGTTCCGCTCGAGGGCGAGCAGTAGCCGGCTCCTCGTGGGGTCGGCGAGGGCCGTCATCTGTCCAAACAAGGCCGGTGCGCTCATTCGCTCCATCCGTTCATCCGGATTAAAGGTTATAACAAATGAGCGGATAAGTCAAGCGCCGGATCTGACCGATTTGCCTCCCGCGGGCGGAGACAGAGATATTTCGTCACCCGTTTCGAATCCTAGCCATAGCAAATGAATTTTGAAAAGAGTCTTCGACGTCTGGATGAAATCCTCGCCGCCCTCGATGGTGAACAGGTGGGCCTTGATGCATCGCTCAAGCTGTTCGAGGAGGGGATCGAGTTATTGCGCACCGCGTCAGCCGAGCTCGATAAAGCTGAGACGAGAGTGCAGCTGCTGATCGAGCGGAACGAGGGCGGGTTCGCGTTGCGGGAGATGGATATCTGATCCAGTGACGGACCGCTTCAGACAGGATCGCGAACTGATCGAGAGGGGTCTCGAGCAGATTTGCGAATTCTACCTCTCCGATGTGCCCGGCCCGCCGGCTGAGGCGATCAGGTACGGACTAAAAAGTCCAGGTAAGAGACTGCGCCCGCTGCTGGTTCTCTTCGCGTATCGAGCGGCGGGGGGCCGGGACGACGCGAGCCTGTTGGCGTGCGCTCTCGAGGTCATCCACTGCTACTCGCTTATTCATGACGACCTGCCGTGCATGGACGACGACGACATGCGACGGGGTCGCCCAACCGTCCACAAGGTCTACGGTTCCCGCGCCGCGATCCTGGGTGGCCTGGCCATGATCCCACTGGCGGCGATAGTTGCGTGTGATGCGACTGACCGGATGGGGCTACACGGGGAAGCGCAGACGCGGGTCCTCGAGGCGTTGCTCGAGGGAGCGGGATCGCGGGGCATGATAGGCGGGCAGCAAGCGGACTTGGCGGGGGAGGGCTCGTCCCTTTCCCTGAAGCAACTCGAAGCGGTCCACTCGGCCAAGACCGGCGCGCTCATCGTCGGATCAGTGCGGATCGGTGCTCTGGCGGCTCTAGCCGGACCCGAGCAGCTCGCGGCGTTCGCGCGCTACGGCCGTGACATCGGCCTGGCGTTTCAAATAATGGACGACGTGCTCGACGTCACGTCCACGACGTCCGCGCTTGGAAAGACCTCCGGGCGTGACGCTGTGCTCGGCAAGAGCACCTACCCGGCGCTGCTGGGGGTCGAGGGCGCCCGCGATCGCGCGCGCTCCCTGATCGACGATGGGCTGGAGAGTCTGGAGGTACATGGATTACTCACCCAGGAGCTCTCCCAAGTCGCTAATTTCATGGTAACACGCACGTCCTGAAAAACGTCACCAATGTCCATCCTCGAACGAGTTCATTCTCCAACCGACCTCAAGCCGATGACGCGCGATGAGCTTCGCGCCGTCGCGGAAGAGCTGCGCATTCGGTTGATCGAGATCTGCTCGCGAACCGGCGGTCACATCGGCGCCGGACTCGGTGTCGTCGAGCTCTCGGTTGCGTTGCATGCTGTGTTCGATACGCCTCGCGACAAAATCGTGTGGGACGTCGGGCACCAGGGCTACCCGCACAAGTTTCTCACCGGGCGCGCTGACCGCCTGGAGAGCCTTCGGCAGGAACACGGTCTCTCCGGCTTCCTCAAGCGGACCGAGAGCCCATATGACGCTTTCGGCGCGGGGCACGCCGGCACCGCGATTTCAGCCGGCTTCGGGATGGCCGTTGCGCGGGATCTGAACGGCCAGGATTTCAAGGTCGTCTCGATTCTTGGCGATGGCGCTCTCACTTGCGGCCTCGCCTACGAAGGCCTCAACAACGCCGGCGCTTCCGAGCGCGATTTCATCGTCATCCTGAACGACAACGAGATGTCGATCGCCCCCAACGTCGGAGCGATGTCCAAGTATCTCACTTCGATTCAGAGAAATCCCCTCTACAACAGGGTGCGCTCCGCGATCGGAAACGTCGTCGATGCCGCGCCCGGGCCAGTGGCAACGCTGGTGCGGAAGTGGGAAGAGAGCATGAAGTCGTTCCTGACCCCCGGCGTTCTCTTCGAGGAGCTGGGCTTCAGATACTTCGGTCCGATCGATGGGCATGACATCGACATGCTGATGGACACCCTCGCCGCAGTGAAGGACCTGAGTGGCCCGCGGCTCATTCACTGTATCACCCAGAAGGGAAAGGGATTTCCCGCTGGCGAGCACACGGAGAAGTGGCACGCGCTTCCACCGGGACACGATCCGGCTACCGGGAAGCAGCGCAAGGTTTCGGTAGCCAACTCGGCGTACACCGCTGCATTTGGGCAGGGGTTGGTCGAGCTGGCCCGGGAAAATCCGAAAGTCGTTGCCATCACCGGCGCCATGCCGAGCGGAACCGGAACCGGAGCGTTTGCCAAGGCATATCCTGATCGGTTTTTCGATGTCGGAATCGCCGAGGGACATGCAGTGACTTTCGCGGCCGGTCTCGCCACCGAAGGCATTCGACCCATCTGCGCGATCTACTCGACGTTCCTGCAGCGCGCATATGACAATGTCATCCACGACGTCGCGATTCAGCATCTGCCGGTGGTTTTCGCGATGGATCGCGCCGGACTCGTCGGAGAGGATGGTCCGACGCATATGGGGCTCTACGACATTGCGTATATGCTCGCCGTCCCCGGAATGGTGGTGACCGCGCCGAAGAACGGAACCGAAATGATCGCGCTGCTCCGCAGCGGCCTTGCCTACGATCGGGGACCGTTTTGCCTGCGCTATCCGCGGGACTCGACTCCGGACATCGTTCCCCCCGCGGCGGAAATCGAGGAGATACAACACGCGACGTGGGAGGTGCTGCGACGGAGCAGCAGCGCCGGACGGGACGCCGACAAGGCCGTCGCCATTCTGGCCGTCGGTACGATGGTGCTTCCGTCGATGGCCGCCGCGGAGATTCTGAGCGAGAGCGGCGTCAGCGTCACCGTCGTGAACAGTCGCTATCTCAA
>DASYIM010000082.1:0-8598 GCA_035997625.1 Gemmatimonadaceae bacterium | reverse complement strand
GCCAGACGGTGATCCAGCGCCCAGGCAATGAGGCCCTTGTACTTCTCCGCCATCCTGTTGAACCACTTGTTGAACCGGTCCAGTGTGCGCGCAATCGGATTGCGTCTCTCATGGGCTTCGACCTGCGGATCGGGCCAGTATGCCGAGAGCATCGGGTCGAGAGAGAATGACACGAACAGCGAGACCAGCACCGACGAAGCGATCGTCAGCGCGAACGGCTTGAACCACTGGCCGGCCACACCATACATGAAGCCCACCGGCACGAATACAGCCACGATCGAAAACGTCGTCGCCGCCACGGCGAGGCCGATCTCGTCGGTGCCCTCGTGCGATGCGGTGACGTGATCCTTACCCATCTCGATGTGTCGCACGATGTTCTCGCGTACCACGATCGCATCGTCGATCAGAATACCGATCGCCAGGGAAAGGCCAAGCAGCGACATTGTGTTGAGCGTGAAGCCGAAAGCCCAAACGGCGATGAACGACGCCAGGACCGACACCGGCAGCGCCAAACCGGTGATGACCGTCGACCGCCAGGAATTCAGGAAGACGAACACCACCAGCACCGTCAGCAGGGCGCCTTCGAGCAGCGCGTCCTCGACGTTTCGTACAGAGTCCGCGACGCGTTTACCGGCATCACGCACGATGTCCATCTTTACGCCGGGTGGCAGCGTCTTCTCGATCTCCTCGACCTGCTTGCGGATCTTCCCGCTGACGTCGGTCGTGCTGTAGCCCTTCGATTTCACGATATCAATGCCGATGCCTTCCACCCCGTTATAGAGAGCGATCGACCGTTGCTCCTGGGTCCCGTCTATGGCGTCAGCGACCTGGCCCAGCCGGACGATCTGACCGTTCCGCTCGGTGACGACGAGATTCATGAAATCTTGCGGCCCTTCGAGGCGGCCCTGGAGTCTGATGGTGCGCTCCTGGAGGTCGCCGTTCACCCGACCGACGGGCGCGGCCAGGTTTTGCGCCTGCAGCGCCCCGACGACTTCACCAACGCTGATACCGGCCGCCTGCAGCGCCTCGGGCCTTAGCTGAATCGTCATCTCCCGCTTTACACCGCCAACTACCTGTACCTGGGCGACCCCGGGAATTCCTTTCAGCTTGCTGGTGATGTCGGGATCGGCGAGACGCGTCAGCTGTGGCGGCGTCAACGTCTTCGAGTTCATCGTGATCGATACGATCGGAATGTCAGCCGGGTCGAAGCGTTGCAGCACCGGCTCCTTCATCTCGATGGGAAGATCGGCGCGGATCGTCGAGATCGCGTCGCGAATGTCCTGCGTGCCGACCTGCGGATCCTTCTCGAACACGAAGAGGGTGATGATCTGCGCGTAGCCGTCGCCGGCGGTGCCGAAGATCTGGTCGACGCCGGAAATCCCCTTGATCGCATCCTCGACGGGCTTCAGAACTTCGCGCTCGACTCCCTCCGGCGATGCGCCCGGATAGGGAATGAAGGTGAGCACGACGGGTTGCTGAATATCAGGGAACTCGTCGGTCTGCAGTCTCCAGAGCGCGAACAGGCCGAACACCACCAGGGCCACCATGGTGACCACGGTGATCATGGGACGTTTGATCGCAAAATCTGAAATGACCATGCTTGATTACCTCTGTGCGCTGGTTGGCGCCGACCCGGCAGTAACCCTCACCGGAGTGCCGGGAGTGATTCCCTGCGCGGCACCGAGCAGCACCGTATCGCCTGCCTGAATACCTGAAAGGATCTCGTACGTCTCCGACGATTTGTCGTTGAGACCGAGCTGAACGGGGGCCTTTTCCACTTTGCCGCCCTTCACTCGCATCACGAATGGCGCGGTTCCACGTACGTCGACCGCGGAAGCGGGGACGACGAGGCCGGTTTTCGTATCGCTCGACATACGCCCCGAGGCGAACAACCCACCGACGAGAGTCCGGCCCGCGTTCGGAATCGATACGTAGATGCGCACCTGCCGCGTGGTCGGATCTGCGGTCGGATTCACGCGAACGATGTGGCCCACAAACTGACGCCCCGGATATCCACTCACGGTGAACACCACCGGCACGCCGACTCGAATGAGCGAGAGCTGTTCCGCCGGCACCGAGGCTTCGAGCCTCATGCTCGATGGATCGACGACCGTGAACAGCGCCGTGCCCGGCTGGACGACGTCGCCGGCAGAAACCGGCCGCTCGCTGACGATGCCGGCGAACGGCGAGGAAACCGTCGTGCTGCGATACTGCCTGTCGGCACTGGCGAGCCTCGAGCTCGCATCCTGGAGCGTTGCCTGCGCGGCGATGGATACGCGGCGTGATTGCTCGACGTCGCGTTCAGCGACTGCGCCGGCGGTCAGCAGCTTCTCGTTGCGCTGCAGATCATGCGTGGCGATATCGGCCGCGTTCTTCGCCGCCACTACCTGCGCTCGTGCCGAGGTATACGCGTCCTGAATACCGGTCGCATCGATGCGCGCCAGTACTGTTCCGGCACCCACTGCCTGACCCTGATCGGCGTAGGTCTGCAGCACGCTTCCCTGAACCTGGGCGCGAAGCACAGCTTCCCGCTCCGGCTCGAGTGTTCCGGAGAGCGAAGGACCGGACATGATCGACGACGTGGTGGCCACGGCAATGTTCTCCGGGCCGACAGTTATCGCTTCGACTTTGGTAGTTTCGGCGGCGGACGCGTTATCTCCCTTGCTGCGCGAGAAAATCGCGAACAGGACAAGCAGGGCGACCAGAATGCCGCCTCCGATTTTGTAGGTCTTTCCACTGGGTTTCTTCATATGATTCTCGTCGCGATTACGGTGTTGGAATGCCGGGTTGTGCCTGGGCTTGCCCAGATGCTGCTGCTGCCTGCGCCCCACTCAGCGTGGTTTGCGATTGTGTTGCCGGCGCGCTCGTCGGCTGCGTCAGGGACTGTGCCGATGCCTGCGCCTGACTGGCGTTGTTTCTCAACAACGGCAGATTCGGGAGCAGCGCCAGCTTGACGCGTGCAACCTGCAGATTTCTCGCTGCCAGCGCACGATTCGCAACCGACTGTTCGAGCAATATGCGGGAGTCGTTCAGCTCGAGCTGCGTCGAGAGACCTTCCCGATAACGAACTTCCGCAATCGAGTACGCCCGAGCTGCCTGCGAGGCGGTGCCCTGACTTGCTTCCCATGCGGCTCGCGCCTCGAGCAGATCGTTGATCGTCACGCGAGCATCGAGCGCCGCGAACTCACGCAGCTGGTCGTAGCGCGCCTTGGCTTCGTGCAGATTCGCCTCCGCGACGAGCTGATCGCCTTTGAGGCGACCGCCGGTGAAAAGCGGTATCGCCGCGGCGACGCCGACAGTCCAGTTCGTGCGAAAATCACCCGACCCGGGCAAGGTGTTGAGAGGAAAAGCGACCTTCCCGTATTGGGACGTCAGCGCAATCGTTGGCAGTCGCTGCCCCTTGGCAACCCGCAACAGACCCCGCTGGACCGCGATTGCCTCGGCGCCCTGTCGCACAGTCGCCCTGTTCGCTGCAACGGTGTCGGTTTCCACACCGATGCTGGCGAGGGCCGCGTTCGTCGCCGCGGAATCGTCGACGACAGTCGTCAACTCGAGCGTGGCATCGAGCGGCATGTTGAGCAGCTGCTTGAGGAGCAGGTAGGCGGACTCCCGATCTGCACGCCGGCGAATGACGATCGGCCGCTGGTTCGCGCTCGATACCTGCGCGCGCAACACATCGAACTCCGACACGTTGCCGACGTTTCGAGCGAGCTGGGTCTGGGCCAGCACTTTGTCGGTCTGAACGGCGGACGATTCCGCCAAGGCTACCAGTCGATCCTGGAGAGCGGCATCGAAGTAGGCCTGCGTTATGTCGAGCCGGAGCTGCGCGTTCTGCGCGGTCAGCTCGATGTCGGCGGCGCGCTTTCCGGCGTTGGCGACCTCATTCTGCGCGACGATGCGCCCGCCCGCGAAAAGACTTTGCGCAAATGAAAGCCCGAGATTGTACTGGTTCTTGGCACCGAAGCCGAGGCTGCCGAAGGAGGAGAACGGATTTCCTCCAAGGGCGCAGCGGTTGGCATCCTCGAGACCGGCCAGGCGCTCGTCGGTCGTAGCCGTCGGATCGCGAAGATATTGATCGCAGGGTGCGGGAGGCGGCGTCGGCTTGGTCGTATCTACTGCCGGAGCGCCACCGACGCTGGAGAACTGTGAAGCGAGCGTACGCGTATACGACGCCGTCCCACCGATCTGGGGGAAGAACTGGCTGCGCGCCTGGTACTGCTGGCCATGCGCGCGCTCTACGCCGGCGCGGGCGATTCGAATATTTTCGCTCTGCACCTCGGCGATGCGAATTGCCTCGGGGAGGGTCAAAGGACGAGGAGCCGTCCCGGCGATGGGGACGGTGGGAGATGTCACCACCTGTGCTCCGGCAATCGCCGGCGCCAGCACGGCAAGCAGGAGCAGGGGCGTCTGAATTAGCCGGCCGAATCCAGCGATGCGGCCCGGAAGTTTTTTGAAAGGCACGGTTCAGGAAGAAAGTTGTTTCGTTCGCTTCGTCTGCTTACTCGTCGCTTTAGGCAATCCGTTTTCGACACCAATCGCCCGCAGAAGCAGACCTGTGTACATCTCGGCTGCATTCGCCGCGGGCTGAGGATAGACATCGGGCATCATATCGCGTCCCATGGCATCCGCGAAGATGGCACCCATCAACATCGCGGCGGCCGTTTTCGGATCGAATGGCACTGTGGCAATCTCCTGCCGCTGGAGGGCAGTGAGGTAAAGACACAGATCGTTCGATGCCTGCCGCGGCACGTAGCTCGCGCACTCGCTCATGTCAGGTCGCTCCTCGATCTCGCTCATTGTCTTACGGATGATCGAGCTGCGAAGTCTCAGATGCTGGATAAAGCTTTCGCTCCATCCGGTCAATTCAGTCTTTGGGTCAACGGGAGATTCCGGCAGCGTCGACAGGCCAGCGGATTGCGTCATAAACCGCATCGCTTCGCGGAGCAACACTTCCTTTGATCCAAATTGACGGAAGATGGTGATCTCATTCACGCCGGCCGCGTCGGCTATGCGGCGGGTGGTTGAGCCGCGGAAGCCGTGCTGAGCGAACACACCGGCAGCGGCGGCAAGAATTTCGTCTCGGCGATTCATAGGCCGGAGATATTAACCAAACCCGACCTTGGAATGCAAGTAGTCACTTGCTTACACAATGGTTTCCACAAAACTGTCACCGGATGCGCCGATGGCTATGCCAGCTGAGCTGGAATCCGCGTTTGATGATGCTGTCCGACAAACGCGGAAGGCTCTCTCCGTGGGTTTAACTGCCATCAGCGGCGAGGAAGCTCGTCCACAACTGGAAGCGCTTGCTGCTGAGCTGCTGCTCGAGCGTGAGCGGGCCGTGCAGCGGGGAACCGTCGACCGCGAGTGGATCCAGAAAACCGTCCGCTGGATGGTGGATTGGGTTCCTGATTCGGATCTCACACTGATAGCGGCGCTTGGTCGGATCGCTCGCGCTGGGCCTGCGGCTATGCCTTAGACTCGGCCGCGCCTATATTCGACGCGTGCGTCGCAACGGATTGTCTCGGATTCTGGCCGGTGTGCTCTCGGTGTGGCTCGTCATTTGTCTGGCGGAGCCGGCGCAGCTGCACACGTGCGTCATGCACGGTGGGCTGGCGATCGATGCATACGCCTCCGGCTCCCATCACGGGTTGTCGCATGCCCACGAGGCGGCATCGACCGGTATCACGAAGCATTCGCACCATCAGACCGATAGCAAACAGTCCAACCAGTGCAGCTGTCTCGGGGACTGCAGCGCCGGAAGAACGCTGGTGGGGATTGCTGCTCCTCGAGCGACCTTTGCGTCGGCCACGATCGAGATCCAGGCGACAATTTTCGCCGACGCATCGCCCACTATCGTCGCGCCGCACTTCCTGCGCCCATTTTCCAACGGACCACCTGAAGCTTCCCACCGCGCGTAGCTAGACGTCCGCCGCGCGGACTCCGACAAAAATCTCTTCGGGTGCCTGATTGAGACGGCGACTGCCGTTGTCGGTCAGCGCCCATTCGGAAACGGGGAAGTAGTGCACTCAAGATTGTTCGTTGGACGCGGTGCGTCCGCTTTCATCATCGCCGCGCTTGCGGTTGCTCTCAATCCACTTTCGTTGACGGCCCAGGCAACCGGCCAGCTCACCGGACGAGTCATGACGGCAGACAGCTCGCCGATCGTCGGCGCTTTCATATCGATTGACGACGCTGCACCGGTGACCCAATCCGACGTCGCCGGCACTTTTCGAGTCGACGCGCTTCCGGTCGGCAATCACGTCGTTCATGTGCGCCGCTCCGGCTACGTCGAATCGGCTGATTCAATAACCGTTGCATCGACAGCACCTGTCGAGCTGATCGTCAGTCTCGCCCCGAAAGTAGCGACCCTTGCCGGCGTGACCGTGATCGGGAGCAGAACAGATCTCGCTGAAAGGCGAGAGCAGCTGGCGCAGATCCCTGGCGGCGTGGCCATGGTGGAGACACCGCAGATTCGCGCCACTCGCCAGGCCAATCTCAAGGACGTCCTGCAGTTTGTCCCCGGTGTTTACATCCAGCCCCGCTTTGGAGCGGCGGATGAAAGCCAGATCTCCATCCGCGGCTCGGGACTGCGCGACAACTTCCACGCGCGCGGCGTGAACCTGCTCGTGAACGGGATGCCTTATCGCAACGCGGACGGTTTCACCGATTTCGAGTCGCTCGAGCTGCTCACCACGGAATCGATCGAGGTCTACAAGGGCGGCAACGCTCTTCGCTACGGCGGATCGACCCTCGGCGGAGCCATCAACCTCGATACGAAGACCGGCTACAGCTCTGCTCCCGTCGCGCTGTTCGGCGAAGGTGGCAGCTTCGGATTCTACAAGACGCAGCTCGAGTCGGGCGGAACACGCGGCGCCTCCGACTACTACGCCAGTTATGGCCGCACTTCGTTGGACGGGTATCGTCAGTGGTCCGGCACCAGACGTGACCGCGTGAATCTGCACAGCGGTTATCGCCTGTCTGACAACACCGACGCCCGCGCGTTCTATTTCTTCGCGCACGTAAAGGAGGAGCTGCCGGGCTCTCTCGATCGCGCGACGTTCGAAAGCAATCCGCGCGCGGCGGATCCGAACAACGTCACCAACCGGTGGGGCCGCGACTACGATCTCCACCACCTGGGCCTGCAACTTCGGACACAATTGTCGGCGAATCAGCGGCTCGAGATCAGCCCGTACATGCAATACCGTGATATCGACCACCCGATCTTCGAGGTGATCTCTCAGATCAGTCACGATTACGGGGCGGAAGTCCGTTATGAGAACACCGCGCGGGTAAGCGCGCTCGATAATCGGTTCACCCTCGGATTTCAACCGGCGTACGAGTCGCTGCTGAACAAGCAGTACCAGAACAACATGGGTGAGCACGGCGCGCTCACCAAGGATCAGCACGACCGGGCAACGACCTACGCGCTGTACGCGGAAGACGTGTTGGCGCTGACGCCGCAATTCTCGGCGGTGCTCGGGCTGCGCGGCGAACGGGCGAGCCGTGAGACCAGGGATTTCTTCCTCTCAAATGGTGATCAGTCGGACAAGCGGACTTACAGCCCCATCAGTCCCAAGATCGGATTCATTTACTCGCTTCGTTCGGACATTGCCCAGATTTTCGGCAACGCCAGCCGTAGCTACGAGCCCCCGCTCCTGTTGGAGCTGAATAGCCTGACGGTGCCGGGGTACATCCCGCTCGAGGGACAGAGTGCCTGGCAATACGAGCTAGGGGCGCGCGGCAGGCGGCTGGGCTTCAGCTGGGATCTCTCCGGTTACGACGTCGAGCTCAAAAACGAGATACTCAACATCAACGTTCAGCCATTTCCCGGCGCGCAGTTTACTGTTCCGACTTACCGCAACTCACCACAGACGCGTCACTCGGGGATCGAGGCCGGTTTGAGCTATCAGCTGCCGGGTGCTGTCTTCGTGCGTGGAGAGGTCGCTGATCACCTCACGCTGAGGACGTCATACACCCTCGCTCGCTACACCTTCGTGTCGGATCCAGATTACGAGGGCAATGACATTCCAGGGGCGCCACAACAGGTGATGAGCACCGAGCTCAAATACACACATCCTTCGGGATTCTCGCTGGCGCCGAGTGTGGAATGGATTCCGCAGTCGTATTTTCTCGACAGCCAGAATACCGTCAAGAACGATGGATGGACCAATTTGTCTCTTCGTGCAGACTGGGCAACGCAATACGGAATGACGCTGTTCGCTGCCGGCCAGAATCTCGCCAATCGCAGATTCTCGCAGTCGGCGCAGGTCGATAACGCCGCCGGCAAGTATTACGAGCCCGCCGACGGCCGGTCCTTTTACGCCGGACTGCGCTGGTCGCCGCGGTAGTGTTCCCCGCACTCCGTCGCCACCGATCGATTGGAGTGGCGGCGATCGTGTTATGCGCGATGACTCTCGCGACGCCGGTCAGCGCCATCGCCCGGACGCTGCTCCACGCGACTCTGCTGCGATCGACGCCATCGGCGAACAGCCACATCGCGAAATTCCCGGACGCGATCCGGCTCGTATTCAGTGAGCAGATCGTGCCCGAGCTGAGCCAGATCACGTTGGTGCTATCCAGCGGTGACAGCATCGGGCT
>DASYIM010000081.1:0-33164 GCA_035997625.1 Gemmatimonadaceae bacterium | reverse complement strand
GCAGAAGGTGTATCTCGACATGAAGTACACGCCGGCAACCACACTCGGGCTTCATTGGGCGGCGTACGTGGAAGTGCGCGACGCGTACGACTGGGATCCCGCGACTTACATGAAGGGAGTCGCCGAGAAGGACATCGTGGGTGTTGAAGCGCCATTCTGGAGCGAGACGCTGAGGAACATCGGTGCCGTCTACTACCTGGCGCTCCCGCGTCTCCCCGCTGTCGCCGAGCTTGGCTGGACGCCGCAGGCCAATCGAAGCTGGGAGAGTTTTCGTTCGCGCATCGTGACCCACGAGCCGCGGTGGACCTACCTCGGTCTGAACTACTACCGTTCGTCGCAACTACCCTGGTGATCAGGTAGACAGCGGAGCGACACCTGCCAGGCGGCGTTCAGTGCCGGCGCCGCCTCGGCAGGCTCGACCAAGCAACAAGGGGCGTCTAGTACTTCAGGCCGCCAGATTCGGCGAACTCCTTCATCATCCGCTCCTGCTCCTCCGACAGTTTCTCGGGGACCTGGATCTGAACCTCCACGATGAGATCGCCTTTCTTGTCGCCCTTCTGAATGCCCTGGCCGCGAACTCTGAATCGTTTGCCCGATGCAGTGCCCGGCGGAATCTTGATGGCGACCTTTTTCCCGTCCAGCGTGCGGACGCTGATCTTCGTGCCAAGTGTCGCCTGGGCGATGTTGAGCGGCACCGTCGCGATCACGTCGAGCCCGTCCCGCTTATAGAACTTGTCCGGCAGGACGTTGAACGTGATGATGAGATCGCCAGGTGGCCCGTTGCGCGTTCCCTTCCCACCCTGACCCTTGAGTCGGATTTTGGAGCTGGTATCGACGCCCGGCGGCACATTGATGAGAACCTTGCGCCGTGCCCGCACCTCGCCGTTGCCGTGGCACGTGGGGCACGGCTCCGTCGGCACCTGACCGCGGCCAAGGCACACCGGACACGGGCGATTCACCGCGAATCCGCCCTGACCGAATGAGATCACGCCGCGCCCGCTGCACTCGGGACAGATCTTGAGCGACGCGCCTGGCGCCGCTCCCGTTCCGTGACAAGTGGGGCATTCCTCGCTGACCTCGAGCTCGATCGGCACTTTGCCGCCGCGTGCGGCGGTGCGAAACGGGATGTCGAGTGTCGCTTCGACCGTCTGGCCCTTCTCGGGTCCATTCTGCCGCGCGCTCTGACGTGTCTCCCCGCCGCCGAACATCGAGCTGAAGAGATCACCGAGACCGCCCAGACCACCGATGTCGAAGTCCTGAAAGTTGATCGTCTGCGAAGAGGCGCCCCCGCGCGGCGGCCCTGCGCGGCTGGATCTTCCGCCAAACCCGCCGAACCCGCCGTCGAACGCGCCCAGACTGCGCATCTCATCGTACTGCTTCCGCTTCGCAACATCGCCGAGGACGTTATTCGCCTCGGAGATCTCCTTGAAGCGCTCAGCGGCTTTGGGATCGCTCGCGTTCGCGTCGGGATGGTATTTCTTGGCCAGCTTGCGATAGGCTTTCTTGATCTCGTCCTGAGAAGCGCTAGAGCCTACGCCGAGTACGGAGTAGAAATCCTTCGTCTGTGGCATTTGCGGTCAGGCGGCGGTGTCTTTCAGCCGTTCCACTGCTTCACGACGACACGCGCTGGCCGCAGCAGCTGCGACTTGAAGACATATCCGGGCTGATACACCCGGGAGACGACATGGTCGTCCTCCCGGGCCGAAGTCGGCTCGGTGGCGACGGCTTCGTGCAGCGCGGGATCGAATGTCTCACCAACCGGGTTGATGATCTCGAGGCCCGCGTTACCGAGCGCCTTCAAGAGCTTCTTCTCCACCATGTCGACGCCCTGGACGACCGTCGTCGCGTCGGTGGTGGCGGGATCGACGTGTGCAAACCGTGCCACATCGTCGAGAGCCTCGATGAGCTGCCGTACCAGTTCTCCCTGTGCCCGCGTCCCCGCGTCCTGGCGCTCCTTCATCGAACGCTTGCGATAGTTATCGTACTCGGCGGCGAGTCTCAGATACCGCTCTCGTTCGCTGGCGATGTCGGAGTCGGCGCGCGTGGGATCAGCGCCTCTCGCGTTCGTCGCAGATTCCGCCGATTCGGCGTCGGCTGTCGCGCCGGCCGAGCTCGCAAACGTTGGGTCGCCACTCTGACCATCGCCCTGACTGGCTCCGGACGCGTAGTCGTCGGCCGACCCCATCGTCTCCTGGTCCGGCAACGGCGTGCTGTCGGGCTTTTTCTTCGAGTTTCTCATAGGTCTAAGTTAACCTTTCGAAAGAGCGCGCCGCAGCATCTCCAGTGCGGCCTGGGCCGCGCGCTGCCTGATCTCTACTCGATCTCCAATCATCTGGAATCGCTTTGCCCTGGGCTCCAAGATATCAACACTGATCCAGACGAGCCCGACCGGCTTGTCCGGGGTCCCGCCGCCGGGTCCCGCTATCCCAGTTATACTGATTCCGACGCCGGCGCGCAGCCGGGATTTCACCCCTGACGCCATCTGCAGCGCCACTTCCTCGCTTACCGCGCCGTGACGCTCGATGTCCTCGGGCCGAACCCCGAGTATGTCCCGCTTCACGTCATCGGCGTAGGCGATGACGCCGCCCAGAAAGACATCGCTCGAGCCGGGCACGTTCGTAATGCGCTCGCCTAGCAGTCCCCCGGTACAGCTTTCGGCGAGAGCCAGCTTCAAACCGGCCGTCCGGCATTGATCGAGAACCACCGCGGCAAGGTCATCCTCGCCTTCTCCATACGCGTACGGTCCGACGCGGCCGCGGAGTTTCAGAACCGCCTCTGCGACCAACCGCTGCGCACGCGCTCGCTCCATCCCTTTTGCGGTCACCCGCAGGTCGACCCCCGCAATTCCGGGTAGGTAGGCCAGCGGCAGCGAGCCCAGCTCTGTGTCAGGCTGACCCAGAAAGTTTGGTCCCAGCTGCTCGGCGATGGCCGACTCGGCGATTCCTGTGGTACGCAGTGTTCCCGAAATCACCGCGCTGCCGCTGTCTCCGCCCAGTGCCCTGATCGCCGGCACCACTTCATCCGCGAGCATGCCGCGCATCTCACGAGGCACACCTGGGATCATTGCAACCCAGCGGCCCTTCTCGTCTTCCAGCCAAATGCCCGGCGCGGAGCCATGCCTGTTTGTAAGGATACGGGCGCCTTCGGGAATCTCCGCCTGAGTGCGATTGGTCGCCGGGAATTTTCCGTCGGGGAATCGCGCTTTCCACCGCCGCTCCAGCGCGTCAGCGATCTCTTCGTCGAGGACCATCTTTCGTCCGAAGATTCGTGCGATGGACGGCTTGGTGAGGTCATCACTGGTGGGCCCGAGTCCGCCGGTGGTGATGACGGCGCCCGTACGCTCCAACGCCTCGCCGACAGCCGCGGCGATCCTGTCCGCTTCGTCGCCGACCGTTGTCCGGCGCACGATCTCGACGCCCGCCTCCGCCAGCACGCGCGAGATATGGGCAGCGTTGGTGTCTATCGTAAAGCCGAGGAGGAGCTCGTCACCGATGGTGATCAGCTCGACCCGCATGCCGGTCAAGCGGAGAACACGCCGGAATACCGCCGCAGGTATAGCGCGAGAGAATAGACAGTGAGGAAAACCGATGCGATCATGGTAAGGGTGCCGACCGTTCCATTGAAGTAGGCAAAGGCGCTCCACGCCGCGCTACTCCAATGATGCCTGGCCGCGGTAGTAGCCGCGAAGAACCAGAAATAGGCAGAGCCCACCCAGACCGACTGGAAGCCGGTCTTCCACTTTGCGGGGCCGATCGCCGAGATCACCACGCCCCGGCGCGCTGCCGCCTGGCGAAAGATGGTCATGAAGATCTCACGTCCGATGACGATGGCGACAATCCACCACGGCAAGCCGATGCGCCCGATCGGTGTCACGAACTGCAGCCGCGCGGCATCGATGCTCTCGGCGCGGGTGGGGACGAATGGGTCAGTTGTCGGCGCCATTAGAACGAACATCGGGATCAGGGTGGCGAACAGCAGGAGCTTGTCCGCCAACGGATCGAGCAGGCGCCCCAGATCGGTGATCAGGTTGCGGGTGCGCGCGAGCATCCCGTCGTAGTAGTCCGTGACCGCCGCCAAGATATAGAGGACGAAGGCAATCGCCCGCGCCGTCGGGGACGCGATAAACGGGAGTGCGGCTATGAAGGGCGCGGCCAGAATTCGGCCCGCGGTTATGGTGTTCGGGAGATTCACCGGCTCCCCCAGCCGCTAGGCGAGCGCCTTGAGCACCAGCTTGCTGACAGCCTTCAGCGTATCGAACACGCCATCGCCTTGCACGGCAATCGCCTCGAAGTACGGCGCCTTCTCCACCCATTCGCCGCCAGAGAGCTGCTCGACCAGGTTCTGGCCCGCGTGATACGGATCCGGTTGAACGCGATGTTTGCTGGCGTCTTCCACTTCCCAGCCTGGATTCAGCGCCGCCTGCAGGTCCTCAATCGGGGCCGCATTCGGAAGATCGCGCTTGTTGTACTGAATGACGAAAGGCATTTGCGTCAGATCGTACCCGTACTCGGCCATGTTGTCGTAGAGATTCTGCATGGACTCGAGGTTGGCTTCCATGCGCTCCGCCTGGGAATCGCCCACGAAGACTATACCGTCCACGTTCTTGAGTATGAGCTTGCGGCTGGCGTTGTAATAGACCTGGCCTGGAACAGTGTACAGGTGGAAGCGGGTCTTGAAGCCGCGAATCGTTCCCAGATCGACAGGCAAAAAGTCGAAGAAGAGCGTCCGCTCGGTCTCTGTCGCCAGGGAAATAAGCTTACCGCGCGTCTCCGGCTTAACCTTGCCGTAAACGTGCTCGAGATTCGTCGTCTTGCCGCCGAGCCCGGGACCATAGTAAACAATCTTACAGTTGATCTCGCGCGAGGCGTAGTTGATCATCGACACTGTCTAGCTTTTCCTCACCAGTTGAACAGTTTGTCGATTTCGTCATCCGCGCCCTGGAGCAAACGCTCGGGCACGGCGCCACTGCGACCGCGTGAGAATACACGATCGATGAGCAGCGTCAACTCCTCGACCTCATCCTTCATGCGTAAACGGACGAGACCGACGGTCGTGCGTGAATCGAAGATTATTACCACCAACAGACGCCGCGCGATGTCGGCGACATATATCGACTCCTTTTCGCCCTGATGAAACAGGCTCGAAAAGTCATTCTCACCAACGAGTTTCGCCAACTGATCGTTGGCGCTATAGTCTGCCGCCGTCAAAGTGGCGAACGCTGTGGTGTCGAGTCCGGGAGCATTGCCCACGGTCGTCACCAGCTGACCCGAGCGATCGACGAGAAGCGCGCAAATGGATTTCGTCTCGCCGAGGAAGCGGGTCAATGATTCAGTTATGGCGGTGAAGTCGTCCTGGGTGAACGACCAATTGGCCGTGCCGGCGGTCATCGTGCTCCGGTCACAGCGTGGCTTCGAGTCGCTTGAGCAACCGCACTCCTCGCTGGCGGAGAATTGGGCGCGGCTCCCATGCCACGTACTCGCGCAGCAACTGCGCGGTGGTCACCGTCGGAACTGCCCGAAGGTAGCCGAGCGCGGCGACCCGAAATATTGGATTCCGCGAGAACAGATTGCGCCGACAATTGCGCTGCATTCTGCTCCAGACGAGTGAACCGGCAGCCATCCCACTGAAGAATCCCACCGCAACGTAGCTGGCCCGCTGCTGTCTGCTCATGACATTGCCCTCCTGGCGGTCAACGCCTGGGCAATGGTCACGCCATCCGCATACTCCAGGTCTCCGCCGACGGGCAAGCCGCGCGCGATTCTCGAAACAGTGAGCGGATAGCGCGCGAGACGGCGCTGCACGTACAGCGCAGTGGACTCGCCTTCAATGCTGGGATTGGTGGCAATTATCACTTCGCGGACGACTCCAGCGGACACTCTGGTTTCCAGTTGCGGAATGGTGAGATCCTCGGGTCCGATGCCGTCGAGCGGGGACAGGCGTCCGCCGAGGACGTGGTAAACGCCCCGGAACTCGCCAGACCTCTCAATGGCCCCGATATCTGATGCTTCCTCTACTGCGCAGATGACTCCCGTATCCCTGCGGGCGTCACGGCAGATGGAGCACAAATCTTCCTCTGTCAGGTTGAAGCATTGGGGGCACGGTCGAACCTTCTCGGCGAGGGTGGAGAGGGCCGATGCCAGGCGCTTTGACTGGTCAGGATCCTGCTTGAGCAGGTGATACGTGAGGCGAAGCGCTGTCTTGCGTCCAATACCGGGCAGCTTCGACAGCTCAGTGGCCAGATCGTCGATTGCTCCCACGCTAGAAGGGAAGCTTGAATGGAAGGTTCAAGCCGCCGGTGAGCTTGCCCATCTCGTCCTTGGCAAGATCGGCTGCCTTTTTCTGGGCCTCGTTGACGGCGACAAGGACGAGATCCTCGAGCATCTCGACATCCTTCGCATCGGCGACGCTTGGATCGATCTTGATGCGGGTGATGGTACCCTTGCCGTCGGCCTCGACGGTGACCATCCCGCCTCCAGCCGCCGCGATGACGGTCTGTTTCTCGAGCTCCGACTGCATCTGCTGCATGCGCGCCTGCATCTGCTGCGCCTGCTCGAAGATCTTGCTGAAATCAGCCATTTGTATTCTGAATCGATGATGAGTTAGTCGAGGAGCTCGAGATCGAGCTCGTCGATGGCCGCGCCAAGCGCGGGATCTTTTTGTCGCAGCATGCCGATGCGCTCTTCTTTCAATGCCTCCGGAGTCATCCGGCTGCGGTTCGAGTCCTGCGCCGTCGCCTCCATGGCGCGCTTCATCTCCCGAAGTTGTGAATCGTTGGCCTGAGCCGAGGATTTCGGCGCGGGTCTGTCGACCGGAGTCGTGTTCGGCGCATCGAGCTGCGGCGGGTAGCCCGGCCGCGTGGCTGGGCGCGGTGCGGAGCGTGCGACCGACGCCAGCACCGGCTGTGAGCGAACCGAGCCTGTTGATGGCTCCCGCTCGTCCGTGGATCCACCTCCGCTCAACCCTTTGAGGAGATCTTCGACGGCAACGGTTCGATCGAGAAGTGCCATGCGCACGAGGAGAATCTCCACCAGCAGCTGTTGCTGAGCGCTTTTGCGGAAGGTGGGCTCCAGCGCGTTGATAGCGCTGATCATGCGAAGAAGGTCGCCGGCAGTGAATGAATCCTTGCGCTGCTTCAGTGCGGCAGCCACGGTGGCGGAAACTCCATCGGACTTGCCGTTGAGCACGAGGGCGAGCTGCGCGCGCAGAATGTCAGCGAATCCCGAGAGAAAAACCCCGAAGTCGACGCCGGCGTCCGCGAGCTTTCCCATGGCGCCGAAAATCTCGCCGGCGCGATGACCGGCGATGATGTCCAGGATGTTCAGGAATTCGTCTTCGGGTACCAGGCCAAGTGCTTCGCGCACCCGCTCCCCTGTCACGGGTCCGTCGCCGACGGAGATCACCTGATCAGCGAGGCTCAGCGCGTCACGCATCGAACCGTCGGCGGCGCGCGAGATCATGGCGAGGGCATCCTCGGAAATCTGGACACCTTCGTTGCCGAGAACGGTTGTGAGCCGCCGCGTGATCTCGGCCATTCCGATGCGCTTGAGATCGAACCGCTGCAGCCTGCTCAGGACAGGCGCGGCTGACTGCGCGATTTTTTGCGGGTCGGTGGTGGCGAAAACAAAGATGACGCGCGGCGGCGGCTCCTCGAGAATTTTGAGCAGCGCGTTCCACGCCTCGCGGGTCAGCATGTGGGCTTCGTCGACGATGTAGACCTTGTACCGATCGGCGCCCGACGGGGCGTACATCGCACGCTCGCGCAAATCACGGGCGTCGTCGACACCGCGATTGGACGCAGCATCGATCTCGACTACATCGAGGCTGGAAGCTCCGCTCCAGATCCGCTGGCACGAGATGCACTGGCCACATGGCTCGCCATCTTCTCGCTTGTTCTCGCAATTGAGCGCCATCGCCAGAACGCGCGCGAGCGTCGTCTTCCCGACTCCGCGCGGCCCGCAGAGGAGATAGCCGTGCGCAACTCGTCCGCGGGCGATCGCTCCGCGCAGCGTATTGGAAACGTGCGACTGGACGGCGACGTCAGCGAAGGTCTTTGGGCGGTATTTGCGGGCGAGTGCGAGAGACATTGCGAGGCGGGAGTACCCCAGGCCTTACGGAGCAACGAAAGACACCGCATGCCGCTGCTACCTTCGGGGTCCTGACGGAGTTAACGGGCTTGCGCCCTCCGGGACCTGGGGCAAAGGAAATATAGTCGGGGAGAGACTCCATTTTAACTGCTTTTAACTGCAACCTATGACTACCGGCTGGCGGCTGGGGGCTGGTCGGCTGGCTGCTTTGGGCTGGGGCAGGAAAGAAATGATGTCCAGGTGGGGATGTGTATTGCCGATCATCGCACATGTCCGATTTCAAGAAACTGCAGGTGTGGCAGAGAGCGCATGCTCTTTCGCTCAGTGTCGATCGAATGTGCAAGAGAATTCGGCCAAGCCAGTACAACTCGCTACGGAATCAGATTTTCACGGCCGCGCTGTCAATTCCTGCGAACATCGCGGAGGGACGCCGAAAAGAGAGCGAGAAAGAGTTTGTCCGTTTTCTGCGCATTGCTCAGGGGTCTTCTTCGGAACTCGAGTCTCACCTCATTTTCGCGCACGACGCCGAAATTATTTCTGAAAGCGAGTTCGTCTCGCTCCTGACGGAGACTATCAGAGTGCGGAAAATGCTCTACGGCCTGATAAGACGCGTCTTGAGCCCAAAGCCGCCAGCCGACCAGCCCACAGCCGCCAGCCGGTAGTCGTAAGTTGCAGGTACAAGAAAGCCCCGCCTCATAAGGCGGGGCTTTCGACCTTCAGATCATCCCGATGCCAGCCTAGTTCTTCTTGGGCGGATTGACCTTCACCGTCGGCACCTTGATTGAGGCCGTGTCCTTCTTCACCTCGACCTTTGGCACCGTCACCTGGGCTGTGTCGGTTCCGACATCAACGGTTGGAGTGTGAATGGTGTCGGTCTGCGTCCCAACGACCGGCTTCTCAACCTGGTACTCCCCTTCTCCGGTTTTCTTGCAAGCTGAGATCGAGACAACGGCCAGAACGGCCGCTACTGCTGCGAACTTGCGCACGAGACGCCTCCCCTCAAAGTGTGTTCGCCGGAAGACCCGGCCACATCGGAATGACACTCAGTCCTCGAATGCTTCGCGCTGCATTTTCCGCACTCGCCGAAGCTCGTAGACCTGCGCCACTTCGCCCCCAAGAATGAAGATAAAGGAAGCGTAGTAGACCCAGATAACGACCAACACCAATGCAGCGACCGTGCCGCTGTAGAAAGATCCCGGGTTGAAGGATCTGACGTAGGCGGAAAACGCCCGTTTTGCTACCTCCAGCATGACGCTGGTGAACAGGGAGGCAATCAGCGCCGTTCGCCAGCGGATCTTCCGGTGGGGGAGAAACTTGTACAGGCAGAAGAACATCGTCGCGATGAACGAAAGGGCCAGCAGCTGGCCGAAATTGTACTCCAACTGGCTCATAAGCTCCTTCCGCAGGCCAAGATCGGCCAGTACCCGGCCTCCGCGGGAGGTGGCGATCGCCAGATATGCATTCAGAGCCGTGTAGGCGACCAGGAGGAGGCTGGAAACGAGCGTCATCTCGATATCGAAGATCTTGCCGGCGATGATGCCTCGATCCGTATCGATGTCGAAGATCGCCGCCAGGACGGTGCGAAGAGAGCCGAACAACCGGGTCGAAAACCAGAT
The DNA here is from genome assembly GCA_035997625.1 of Gemmatimonadaceae bacterium. Lineage (GTDB taxonomy): Bacteria > Gemmatimonadota > Gemmatimonadetes > Gemmatimonadales > Gemmatimonadaceae > UBA4720. The sequence goes on along the minus strand of DASYIM010000081.1, from coordinate 23,464 downwards.
GAAGCCGACGGCGCTGTAGATCCCCAGAGCTCCACTGCGTTTGATGACCTCATTGAGGATGTTGGCAGCCGGCCCCGAATCGCCGGGCGGATGCGGAGGCAGGAATTTGTCGACGATGGTGAGAACTTCAGCCGAAGTCCTGTCGGGCGACTGGTTGAGCAGGTAAACCAGGCCCGTCGCCAGCAGCAGGAAAAACGGGACAGCGGCGAGCAGAATGTTGAACGCGATTCCGCCCGCCAGAAAGAAGACATTGTCTTCGCCGCTATTGTCCCAGACGCGCTTCGCATAATCGCGAAGCAGCCAGCCGAGCCGGGCCGGTAGCCCGCGCTGCGGCACTAGCTGTCTTTGTACGCCGCTTTGCTCTCGGCGATGCGCTGCTCCAGCTCTGCACGGGACTCACGCGCTGCCGCCTTCCCTGCGTGGAACGCGTTGGTGACGCGCCGCTTCCGGTCGTCAACCGCGTCCAGCGTGGCCTCGATCCGCTCTTCCACGCTCGCTCGCACTTCCTTGAACTTGTCGGTGACGGTCTCGCTCATATCCTCGACGAAGTCCTGGGCCGCATCCTGGGCGCGACGTGCGCTGCGAGCGATGCCACGCCGAGTCTGCTCTCCGCTCTGTGGAGCGAACAGGAGCGCCGCTCCGGCGCCCAGCGCAATCCCGAGGAGTAAGGGTCCGATGCCAGTCTCGCTCTTCTCTACGATGACGTACGGACCAGGATAGTTATCCTCGTCCTCATCGTACCAGTCGTTCTCGTCCATGCGTGTCCTCCACCTCATGCTGGTTCGCCTCTACGTTGTCGAACGCCTGCCGCGTGCTCTGCCTTTCGAACGCGGCCCGGCGTTACCGTTTCTTCCCCTTGGACTTCGACAATGGTGCAGCCGACGCCTTTACGGGCGCCTTGGTCGCCTTGGCGGGCGTTGGCGTCGCGTCTGCCGGCTTCGCTACGCGTTGGGCACCGTTGGCGGCCGGGGCGGCTGGACTTTCGCCGGTCCTCCCGTTCAATAACGATGCAATCTCCGCGCGAACGTCGGCTGCATTCATTCCCACTATCGTCGCTGTGCGCGCGTAGTCGCCATTGGTCGAGGCAAAGGCGCGCAGGACGAGTTGCCGGCGCGTATCGGCCAGCGTCGCCCCGGGAGGAACCGTGATCGCGGTCGAGAACTCACCGGTGCGCTGGAGGTGGCGCGGCATGATGTCGGCCGCCTTGATCTTGTCGCCGCGGCTCATGATTACCGCCCGTTCCACCGCGTTCTTGAGCTCGCGAACGTTACCGGGCCAGTTGTACGACAGAATCCATTCCCACGCGGCATCGTCGAAGGCGGTCAACACCTTTCCGTTCTGATCGGCGTAGCGCGCCAGGAATTCGTTGGCGAGAAGCTTCACGTCACCGAGCCGCTCGCGCAGCGGTGGCAGGAATAGCTCGACGACGGCGAGACGATAGTACAGATCTTCGCGGAGATCGTTGTCCGACAGCGCTTTCTGCAGATCGCGGTTGGTCGCGGCCAGAATGCGGATGTCGACGTCAATCTCCTTCTTGCCACCGAGCCGGCGAATGCTGCGCGATTCGATCGCGCGCAGAAGCTTGACCTGGATATCGGGCGGCATTTCCGCGACTTCGTCGAGAAAAATCGTCCCACCATCAGCCATTTCGAACGCGCCCGGCTTCTCGTTGACGGATCCGGTGAAGGCGCCTTTCTCGTGTCCGAACAGCTCGTTCTCCAGAATGTCTTTCGGCAGCGCCGCGCAATTGAGCGCGAAGAATGGCCCCTTGGAGCGCTCACTCTTGGCATGGACCGCGCGGGCGACGAGCTCCTTACCGGTGCCGGACTCGCCAAAGATCAGCACGCTGGCGTTCGAAGGCGCCACCGCTTCGATGATCTGATAAACGCCCCGCATCTCCTCGGACTGCCCTGTCAGCTCTCCGTAGTGAGTCAGACCCTCGAGCTTCGACGACAGCTCCCGATTCTTCTGCTGAACGGTGAACTTCTCGAGCGCCTTGGGGATGAGCGCCTTTAGCCGATTCAGCTTGTCCGCAGTGAGCGGCTTCTCGACGTAGTCGTAGGCACCCTCGCGCATTGCCTGCACCGCCGAATCTACCGTCGCCTGCCCGGTGACGATGATGCACTCCGTCGGGATGGCGCGCTGCTGCAGCTCCTTGAGCAGGGCAAGGCCATCCACCTTCGGCATCTTGAGATCGGCGAGAACGACGCCGAATGGCTCGGCGACAAGCTGGTCGAGGGCCTTCTGGCCATCGATGGCAACGGCAACCTCGTATCCCTCGTCACGGAGGATTGCGCTCAATCCTTCAGTGATTGAACGGTCGTCGTCCGCGATGAGGACCTTGGGGTGCCTAATCTCAGTCTTTGGAATGGCTTTTTCCTTCGGGCAAGAGCTTTAATATAACTGCGTGATCGTGCTGTTCTACGCTGACGCCGATGAGGCTGGCGAGGCGTTCGATATCGGCGACAACAACGTCGCGCCGGTCTCCGTAAATCATTAGCTCCATTTGACTTCCAGCGCCATGGCCTGGAGCGCTTTTGAGCGTGCCATCGGCCGCCGCCATCAGAACGGAATTGACCAGCGATAGCAGCCCATCTCCCACTGCCGTGGCCACTCCGACCTGGAGTCGCGCCCGTTCGGCGAAGGAAGCAATCTCCTTCGCCGGCTGACCCCGCTCGGCGCGGCTGTGCACGACTTCGACGTTGACCGCCACTCCGCTAAGTGCATTCCGAAGCTCGTGACCGGCGCGGCGCACCATTTCACGGACAAGCTGAACTGCTTCCTTGTCGGTGGTGCGGTGCTCAGTCACTCAGATCAGCGTCATCAGGGGCAGCTTCGACCACCGCAAGATCGGGATGAGGCTGGGGCTTGTGTTGGTCCACCGGCTTGATCCACCGATCGACAACGTCCCGCGTGTTGGTCACCGCCAGCTGAGTGAAGAGGAAGCTGAACTTCTCCTCATACGCCTTGGCGAGACGCGACTTTACGTCGGGCGGCAGCTCCCAGAATCTCTTCTTGAAAGGCCCCAGCGCCTTCTTGCGAGTCTTGTAGAAGAACTGCTCGTCGGTGTCACTGGGCTTCCGCTCGTCTTTCGCGTTCTGCCGGAGCCAATCGTAGATCTCGTTTCGCAGAGCCTCGGAGATGTTGTCGTACAGCATCGTCTGGAAGTTCGTCGCCAGATGGATCTCCGCCGTTTCGGTGCGGGGAAAGTTGTGGAAAGCGGTGTCAGGCAGAGTTGACGCGCCGTGCTGAACCGCGCCCGACAACCCATATCGCTCGCGCGCAACCTTGGACAACGTGGCGAGAGTCTCGAAATCGATCTTCACGTCAGCGATGCTCCCATCAGCGAGCACCACTCCGCCGTGCGTCGTCCCCGACTGCACACTGATCTTGGACAAGCCTTCCGTGCCGGGAGCGCGCTTCATCAGCGTCTCGTTGAATCCATCCATGTAGGTGACGAGCTCTTCGACGGTGGAGTTCTCCGTTCCCACTTCGCCAATCTCGCCACCGATCGAGATGGTGACGCCCTCCGGCTGCAGCTCGCGCACGGTGAGCGCGAGCTCCACACCCTGCTCGAAGTTCGTGCGCTGCTGCTCCTTGAGCGTGGGTTTCGATAAATCGACGAGCGTGGACGTATCGACGTCGATGTTGTAGAAACCCGCCGCAATCGCTTCGCGGGCAAGCTGTTTCACGCCGTTCAGCTCGGTCACCGGGTCTACGGCAAATTTCTTGGCGTTGACCTGGAAGTGATCGCCCTGGATGAAAACGGGGCCGCGGAACCCTTCACGCATCGCCGCGGCCAGCATTACCGCCACGTACTCGGCGGGCCGCTGATCGGTATAGGCGATCTCCGAGCGCGCGATCTCCACGATGAGAGCACCGACCTTGAGCTTGACGGCCGACTTGAAAAGAGAGCGCGCGGTGTCGTAAACCATGCCTCGGATGTTCATCGCCGGAACGGTGAATCCGCCACACTTGCCGGCGCCGCGGGCAAGATAGAGATCATGAATCGACGCGGCACGCACACCCACCGCCTGCCCGATCTCCCAGATCAGCCAGCGCGCATCGTCGCGCTCGTCGGCATCACCGAACACCGCGGCATAAACGAGCTTGTCCATCGCCGGAGATGCGATAGCCGACTCGTCGTGGACGGTCACCCGCCCATCGAGGACGGTCACAGCTTTATGGAATGGATTGACGAACATGTTAGTCACAAAGTCGTTTGGGTCGTGGGGCGTCGCAAGGGTTCTGTAAAGCTAAACGCTCCAGCGGGGATCGCTGATAGGGAGCGAGTCCCACTCTTTTTTCGCCGCATCAGCGCCCGGCCGCCCCAGCAGCGCGTATGCGAACTGTTTCCCCATCTCGACGCCCGGCTGGTCGAATGCGTCGATTCCGTAGAGCTGGCCGGCGTAGGCCGTGGCAATCTCCAGAAACATCATCAGCTGACCGACGTGCGCGGCGTCCACCCGATCCAGGTGGATCGTCATGTTGGGTCGCCCGCGCCTGGCGAGGGCGCCGGCCGTCGCGCGCTGCTCGATGTCGATCAGCTCCGCCAGCGAATGGCCCGTCAGGTAGCCGAGCTCTTTCACATCGGCAAAACCAGCGGGAATCTCGACGTCGACAGACCTCTGTTTCACCGCCACGAAGGTGACGGTCTTGTCGGCCGGACCTTCCATGAACAGCTGGACCTGCGCGTGCTGATCGGTCGCTCCGAGCGCGGCGAGCGGCGTCGATCCGACAGAGGTGCCGTCCTGTTTTTTCTTGCCCAGGCTCTCGGCCCACAACTGCACGAACCACGCGGCGTAGTCGCGCAGCGGATCCGAGTAGGGCATGAAGACGGCGATCGTCTTTCTCAGTTCCGTATCAGCCAGCCATTGCAGCGCCGCATAGACCCCGGCCGGATTGGAGGCCAGCTCGGCAGTCTCACAGCGCTTCGCCATCTCGGCGGCCCCCGAGAGGAGAGATTTGACGTCGATGCCGATCAAAGCGGCGGGTAGCGTTCCCACCGGAGTCAGTACGCTGAACCGTCCGCCGACATTCGGCGGAATGTCGAGCGCCGGCACTTTCAACCGATCGGCCAGAGGTCGTAGCGCGCCCTGCCTGGGGTCGGTGACGAAGACGAGGTGCTCGTGCATTTGCAGCTTCGCGGACAATAGCCGGTCGTGAACGATGAGAAACTGGGCCATCGTTTCCGCCGTCCCGCCTGACTTGGACGTCACCACGAAAAGCGTCCGCTCCAGGCGGAGGCGCGCGAGCAGCGCCGCGATGGTCTCCGGATCGACGTTGTCGAGCACATGAAGCCGCGGGAATCCGCCGCGAGCTTTATCGTCGAGCATGTTCCAGCCGCTCGGGCGCAGCGCGGTGCGCAGCGCGATCGGACCCAGCGCCGAGCCGCCGATGCCGAGGATCACGACATCGTCGTATTTGCCCCGTGCTGAGGCGGCGAACTTCTCCACCTGGCCAAGCAGTGCCTTATCGCCGCCCAGGTCGATGAACCCGACCGCACTGGTTGAGCGCAGTTGATCGAAGCCGCGCTTGGCCGCGATGAACTTCGGGCCGGCGGCTGCCCACGTTTTTTGATCGATCCCGCCGGGCGAGATCATCATGTTGGAGTAATCGAGTCTCAGCGTCATGTCAGGCGATTTCCACGGTCAACCCGTCGAACGCAGGAGCGATACCACGCGGCAGTTCAGCCTCCAGCTCGGCGTGGCTGGTGCGGTGTGTGAGGTGTGTCAGCCAGGTCTGGCGCGCGCCGACTTTCTGCGCGACGCTCACTGCCTCCGAGATGCTCAGGTGCGTCGGGTGCTGGGTTCTGAACAGCGCGTTGAGCACGAGGACATCCACTCCGCGGAATGCTTCGATCGCCTCGTTGGGGAGCTCCTTGGCATCGGTGATGTACCCGAGCTTGCCAATGCGATAAGCGTAGACCGAGATCGGCCCATGAGGGATGGCGACCGGCAGCACATCCACGTCTCCGATTCGAAATGACTTGCCTGCCGGAATCGAGTGCGCGGCTCCTTCGGGCTTGCTCGTACCGGGGAGCGCCTTGATCGAATCGTCGAAGATGTACGCGAATCTTTTTGCCAGTCTCGCCATCGAATCTGGTGGCCCGTACATCTGGATGGGCAAGTCACTCTTGTCTGAGAGCGCGCGAATGTCGTCGATGCCGTGGACGTGATCGGCGTGGTCGTGGGTGAATAGAATCGCATCAACCTGACTGACGCCGGCGTTGATAAGCTGCAACCTCAGCTCCGGCGGCGTATCGATGAGAATGCGGACGCCGCCATCAGTCTCAACGAGGGCGCCGACGCGGCTGCGCTTGTCCCGCGGATCGCTCGACCTGCACACCTCGCACGCGCACCCAATCTGGGGGATGCCAAAGCTGGTTCCCGTCCCCAGAAAGGTGAGTTTCAGACGGTCTCCACCTTGAGGAGATTGGTGGTGCCGGGCATGTCGAACGGAACGCCGGCTGTAACGATGATTCGGTCGCCGTTCGTGGCGAGCTCCCGTCTCACGACCACCGCCTTGGTGCGGTCCATCATTTCGTCGTAATCGGCACAATGCGGAACGAGCTCGGGTACCACGCCCCAAACCAGTGCCAGCTGCCGATAGGTGCGCGGCTCGTCGGTGAGAGCGAGGATCGGCACCGGCGGCCGCTTGGAGGAGACCACGCGCGCGGAGAAACCGCTCTTGGTGAATACCACCACCAGCGGGGCGCCGAGCATGTCGACCGCGGCGACGGTGGCAGCGGCGATGGCGACTTCGGTAGTAACGACGCCATCACCCTGCTCGGCGCCGGCGAAGGGTGCCACCGGCGGATGCGTCTCGATCTCCTTGATGATTCTGGTCATCGCTTCCACGGCGAGGCGCGGATAGGCCCCCGCCGCCGTTTCAGCGGAGAGCATCACCGCATCAGTTCCATCCATGATGGCGTTGGCAACATCGCTCGCCTCGGCGCGCGTCGGACGCGGGTGCTCGATCATCGATTCGAGCATCTGGGTCGCCGTGATGACGGGACGGCCGTACCGGTTTGCCAGCCGAATGATTCGCTTCTGCGCGCCAGGCACCGCCTCGAACGGCAGCTCGACGCCGAGGTCGCCGCGCGCAACCATCACTGCATCGGAGGCGCGAACGATCGCGTCGATGTTGTGAAGAGCGACGTCCTTCTCGATCTTGGCCACCACCAGCAGCCACTTCGGAATCATCTTCCGCAGGCCCTCGATATCCTCGGCGCGTCTCACGAAGCTGAGAGCGAGGTAGTCGACCTGCTGCGCCACCGCGAAGCGAATGTCGGCGGCGTCCTTGTCGGTAATCGACGGTGCAGACACCGAGATGCCGGGCAGATTCAGGCCCTTGTGACTCTTGAGGTCTCCGCCGTTCAGCACTCGCGCCTTTACGCGGTCGTTGGCAACGTCGAGCGTTACGAGCTCGATCAACCCATCATCGATCAGGATTCTGTCGCCCACGTGAACATCGTGCGCGAGCTGATCGTAGGTGACGGGAATCTCGCCGTTGTTCTCGTGACCCTCGTGAACGAGGACGATGTCCTCGCCGACCTTTAGATGGATCGGCTTGGGCAGGTCGCCAATCCGGATGCGGGGACCCTGCAAGTCCCCAAGTATGGCAATCGGCCGCCCGGCTTCCTTTGCCAGGCGGCGTACCATCGCTATCGTCGCGGTGTGCTGCTCGTGGGTGCCGTGCGAGAAGTTCACGCGGGCCACGTTCATACCTGCTTCGATCAACCCGCGAATCGCGTCGTCGCTGGAAGTTGACGGACCAAGGGTGCAGACGATCTTGGTGCGAGGTGTGTAGATGCCGGTCACTTCCCGCCGGGTGCTAGTGAGCCAATCTTGGATTCGAGCCCGGCGATCAGCTCGTCGAATGATTTCTGGAAGCTCGCTATACCATCCACGAGCAGTTTCGCCGTGACCTCCTTTACGGAAATGCCAACGGCCTCGATCTCCTTGAGCAGTCCCTCCGCGGCGGCAACTTTCTTGTCGACGGTTCTGTCGACGGCCCCGTGATCACGGAAAGCTTCAATCGTGGCTGGTGGCATCGTGTCTACGGTGTCAGGCCCGATCAGCTCCTCGACGTACATGACGTCGCGGTACTCAGGATTCTTGGTGCTGGTGCTCGCCCAGAGCGGGCGCTGCAGGCGCGCGCCCACCTTCACCAGCGCCTCCCAGCGCGGACCGGCGAATTTCTGCCTGAATAGCCGGTATGCCAGCTTGGCGTTGGCGATCGCCGCCCGACCCTTGAGCAGCCTGAGCCTCTCCTTTTCCGCGCCATCCGCTTTCGCGATCAGAGCGTCGAGGCGCTTGTCGATTTCGCTGTCGACCCTGCTGACGAAGAAACTGGCAACCGAAGCGAGGCCGTCTATCGGCTTGCCGGACTTCACCCGGTCCTCAAGCCCCGCGAGGTACGCTTCGATGACTCTCTCGTGTGCTTCAATGGCAAACAGCAGCGTGATGTTGACGTTGATTCCTTCGGCGATCAGGCGTCGAACGGCGATGGCACCCTCAGCAGTTCCCGGCACTTTCACCATCACGTTCGGCCGGTTCACCGTTTTCCAGAGGCGTCGGGCTTCCTCAACAGTGGCATCCGCCGAATTCGAGACTCCGGGTGAGACCTCGATCGAGACGTAGCCATCGGCGCCACGAGACGAGCTATAGACGGCGGCGAAGTGATCACACGCGTCGCGAACGTCGGTCGTCTCCAGCAACTCGAACAGCTCCCAGGTCGAGAGCCCGTTCTCTTCGGCTTCGGCTATCTGATCATCGTAAGCATTGCTCGATGCCAGCGCCTTCTGAAAGATCGTCGGATTTGAAGTCATCCCCGTGAGCGCGTCATCACGAATGCGGCGGTCGAGCTCACCGTCGTGAAGCATTCTCCGGTCGATGCTGTCGAGCCAGATCGATTGCCCGGTGTCGTGAAGTTCCCGCAATCTGTTTTTTGCCATAGTAATCTCCCTCACGAATTTTAACGCCGTTCGCGCCCCGGCGCTCCCTCTGTCACGGCGAAAGATTTGCTTGACTTAGGCGCATGCAGCCACGGCGAATCTTCCTTCTCTCACCTGCCAGCAGCGGCGGCAAGAAAGCTTCCCTGCTGTTCAATCCGCGGGCCGAGTTTGTGATCGCGCAAAGAGTGCGCAGCGAGGAGGGCGCTCCCCTGGGGGAAGTCTTCAGCTTCTTGAGCGGCCTCTACTTCCGCGGAAAGCTCAACTACGCCCGGGCGTTCGAGAACCCGCCGCCTCGCCAGGCGTCCGGGGTTCACATCATCACCCCGACGGACGGCCTCTGCTCGCCCGGTCTCATGATCGGGCTCGCGGACCTCGAGCGGTTCGCAACCGTACCCATCGAAGCCGAAGAATCGCGCTACCGACTACCGCTGGAGCGCGACGCGAAGAAATTGGCTGGCCAGATCGGACCGAGATGCGAGGTGGTGCTGCTGGGAAGCATTGCGACGGGAAAATACGTTGATGTGCTGGAGCCAATCTTTGGGGAGAGGCTGCTATTCCCTACCGAATTCGTAGGCCACGGCGACATGGCGCGTGGAGGAATGCTGTTGAAGCGCGCTGCGTCTGGCGCTGAGCTCACCTACGCCCCGGTGTCGAGCCCAACCCGGCTCGGTTTCAAGACGACAAAAAAGGCGCGCGCCAAGCCCGACGCGCGCCTGCAAACGAGATCCTAGCGACCTACTCGCCAGTCCGTCGAAAGCTCTGTGGTACCCCAGGCGAGCTTGAGAACGCCGTGAGGCAATTTGGGTGATGGCGCATTTTCGACGGCAGGAATCAACCAGAAGGTCAGGCTCTCCACGGGCTCGGTGAGCGACCGCTGGCGGAGGTCGATGCGAGCGAAATCCTTGGACGGATCGTAGTCAGTACCCCACTGCATGACTTCCTTGCTGATCACCAGCTTCCACCCGTTGCGGGTGGGCAAAGAGAAGAGTGTGTAAACGCCGCGGGGGACGAAGGTGTTGCCAATCGTCATGTCGACCTCGGTCGAAAGCTGGGTCGCCATGTTGGCGCCCGTGCGCCAGACGCTGTCCCAGGGAACGACGCCAGGCATTCCAATGACGTTGCGGCCGCGCAAATGGGGCTGGCCGTAGTCGATCGCGATCCTCGCCGGCCCTGCCAGGTTCAGTGCGCCGAACCATCCGCCTTCCTTCGCGTCATAGCGGCTGTCGATTAACACCTGGACCGACGCGCGCGTGCTGGCTGCTGCTCTTGGGATGCGCGGGGCCTGCGCTGGCGCGGCGGCGGGAGGCGCGCTTGCGGCCGGTTGCTGGGCCCGCGCGACCAGCGGAAGCAGACTCGCGGCAGCAATTGCCCCTATAAGACGGACGGTGGGCACTAAAACTCCCGCTTGCGCATTTCCTTGAAGAAGCGCTCGTGCTCCTGCCGCTCCTTCAGCGTGTCCGCATCGGTGGGCAGATCCGGCAGATTCTTGTCGTACCGCTTTCCAAACCCTCTGCGAAGGTTGGCTTTGGCAGCCTTGGCCGCGTTTTTCTTTGCTAACGCCGCGATCTTCTTGTCGTCCATATGTCTCCGTGACTGGCGTGGAAAACCACCTCCTAATATGTCACCGGTCCCCTGGACCGGGTATAAGAAACTGTGGCCGCCCGGTTTGACTACTTTACGGACGGGTTAAGAGCGCCCCAACAGGCCGCGGAACACCCCTCCGGCTGAGCGCAGATATGACCAACTTCTCCGACGCAATTTCAGTCCTTTCCGCCATGATCACCCCAGCGGTGCTCATCTCGGCGTGCGGGTCGCTCATTCTGGCAACTTCAGACCGCTTGAGTAAAGCCGTCGTACGCACACGGGAGATTTCCGGCGCATTAATTCCTCGCGCCGACGAGAGAAGGAACGAAGTGCGCGAAGAAGAGCGTCGGATGCTGTTCACGCAGCTCGACTTCGTCACCACTCGATCGCGCCTCCTGCAGCGAGCCCTATCGCGTCTCTACGCCGCGCTTGGTTTCTTTGTCGGGACCAGTGTCGCAATCGGTCTGGTCGCGATCACAAGCTCGGCGTTCACCATTGTTCCGGTCACGATGGGTCTCTGCGGCGCGGGGCTCCTGCTTTACGCCTCTTTCCTGCTGATCAAGGAATCGCGATTCGCGTTGGCAGCGGTGAACGAGGAAATGGATTTCATCTGGAAGCTCGGGAAGACCTATGGCCCCGAGGATCTCGTTGCGAAGGGAATCAAAAAAACCCGGTGGTTCGGCGGGGTTAGTTAAGCGACGAGATACGAACAGCAGGAAAATCGAGCAAAAAAAAGGCCGGGCTATTCGCCCGGCCTTTTCGCGATGGTTATCTCAACCGCACTCGGAGAAGCCGCAGACGTGGCACTTCGCGCATCCCTCAGCGAACTCGAGGGATGATCCGCAGTCCGGGCAGGTCCCGATGAACGATTCGCTGCGATTCACCGCGTCAAATCCGAACTGAGACTGGGCGGCGTCGCCCGAGTTGACTATCGGCGACGGCTTCGGCTGGACGACTTCGACCGGCAGTGGGGCGCCGGCGGCGCCGGCCAGCAGATCCTGTTGCACTCCTTGCTTCTCGCGCATCCACTTCTCCAGCGCGATACCAATCGCGTCTGGCACCGACAGCACTTTGTTGGGACCCAGGCCAATCGCCTTGTCCGAAGCAATGCCGCGGAGCTGTCGGTGCACTTCGCGAATCGGAATGCCGGACCTGAGAGCCAGCGAGATCAAGCGACCGATCGCCTCAGCATCCGCCATCGCCGCACCACCGGCCTTGCCGAGGTTGATGAAAACCTCGAACGGCTGGCCGCGATCGTCCTCGGTGATATTCAGAAACATTGTCCCGAGCGGGGTCTCGATCCGCGTGGTGATCCCGCGGAGGGTGTCCGGACGCGACCGCTTGGCGCGCCGCTGAAGGTTCTCCGCCTCGGCATCGAACAAGGCCTCCTTGAGCCTGGCGTTCTCTGCCTCGAGCTCGGCGATGGTGCCGTGAAGCTCGCCGCGCTCTGCCCTGCCATCGCGCTCCGCTTTCGCCAGCTCGGTCGCCCCGGTCGAAAGGACCTGGTTGTCGCGCGAGCCATCGCGGTAGACGGTGACGCCTTTGCATTTGAGCGCATAGGCCAGCTCATAGATCGCCCGTACATCGGCCGGGGAGGCGGCGTGCGGGAAGTTGGTCGTCTTGGAGATAGCCGAGTCGCAGTTCTCCTGGAAGGAAGCCTGCATGCGGACGTGCCACTCGGGGGTGATGTCGTGCGCCGTGACGAACACGCGCTGCCACTGCTTCGGCACTTCCTCGAAGTGGATGTGGCCTTCCCTGGCGATCCTCTCCATCAGATCTTCGGAGTACCAGCCTTCCTTCTTCGCGATGGCGACGAAATCCTCATTCACGTCGGGCATCATCGCGCCGGCCTGGTTGCGCATGAAGGCAACGGCGAACAGCGGCTCGATTCCCGACGAGCAGCCGGCAATGATGGAGATGGTGCCAGTGGGCGCAATCGTGTTGACGTTGCAGTTGCGGAGCATCTGCATCGGACGCACGCGGTTGCCCTTGGCGTCGCGCGCGCAGGTCTCGTCCGGACCCCAGATCGACCTCGCCCACTCGGGGAAAGGTCCACGCTCGTTGGCGAGGCGCTCGCTCTCACGCTTGGATTCGACATCGACGAACCTCTGCAGCTGACGACCGAACTCCACGCCCTCGACGCTGTTGTAGGGAATACCGAGGCGGATAAGCGCGTCGGCGAAGCCCATCACACCGAAGCCAATGCGACGAATTCTCTTGGAGAGCGCGTCGATCTCGGGCAGCGGATACTTGTTGACGTCGATGATGTTGTCGAGGAAGTGAGTCGAGAGATGGATATCGCGCTTGAGCGCGTTCCAATCCAACTCGCCGTCCTTCACGTAATAGCCGACGTTGATCGAGCCGAGGTTGCAGACATCGTAAGGAAGAAGCGGCTGCTCACCGCAGGGATTGGTTGCTTCGTAGTGGCCGACGTGCGGCACCGGATTGTACCGGTTGGCTTCGTCGATGAAGAAGCACCCGGGCTCGCCCGTCCTCCATGCCCCATCGATCATCTTGTCCCACACCATCCGCGCATCGAGCTGGCCGGTGACCTTGCCACTGCCAGGGTCGACGAGATCATAGCTGGCCTCGTTCTTCACGGCGGTCATGAATTTGTCTGTGACTGCGACGGAGATGTTGAAGTTCGTCACCTGGGTCAGGTCTTCCTTGCAGGCGATGAAATCCATGATGTCCGGATGATCGACACGCAGAATTCCCATGTTGGCGCCGCGACGCGTTCCACCCTGCTTCACCGCATCGGTCGATGCGTCGTAAAGCTTCATGAAAGAAACGGGACCGGATGCAACGCCCGTCGTCGAGCGGACCATCGAGCCTTTGCCGCGGAGCTTTGAGAAGCCGAAGCCGGTGCCACCGCCAGATTGGTGGATGAGCGCCATGGCGCGCAGGGTGTCGTAAATACCATCGCGCCCATTCGACAGCGCGTCCTCGACGGGCAGCACGAAGCACGCGGAGAGCTGCCCAAGTGGGCGTCCCGCATTCATCAGGGTCGGAGAGTTCGGCTCGAAGCGACGCTCCACCATCAACTTGTAGAAATCGGTCGCCATGTCAGTCACTTCGGCGTCGCTCGCCCCGTATCGGCGGTCTGCCTCGGCGACCGTTCCGGCAACTCGCCAGAACATGTCTTCCGGCTGCTCCATGGGCGTGCCCGTGGCGTCCTTGATCAGATAGCGTTTGCTGATCACGGTCCGCGCATTGTCATTCAGTTGGGCCTCGCCCTTGGGCGGCACGGCAGGTATGGGCATGATTTACAACTCTCCGCGGTAATAAAGGGAAGTCAATATGAAGACGATGGACTCGAGACTGCACGCTTGTGCATCGGGTGATTTCGATGCGGGCAGGGATACTATCGGGATTCGTGAGTCCGCGCCAGCCTTGAGTTATCCCCTTATGTTTCAATGCGTTACATATTCCACATCACGAATAGTTGGGCGCCCCCAACTTATCCACGAAACGCCGCCTTGAGCACTTGAGCCAGACCAGTTTGCCTGCCTCCTCACAGATCCCGAAAATATCTCCGACCGAAGGGCGTCGCTCTAAGTACCCCAGAGTCATACAGTTAGATCGAACGAAAAGCGTCCGCGCGAAGACGTTCGAGCGGTGCACTTTGGTAATTCCCCGGACCCGTCGAATCGCCCGCGGATGAGTCGGCAAACTCCCGTTTGCCTGGAATCACGACTAGAAAGAGCTTCCGAATGTCGCGTAGAACTGGGCCGTGCTTGCGCCGAGCCGTTCTCGATTTGTGAGCGGGAACGCAACTCCCATTCGAAACCGCGCCTGGAGATCCAGCAGCAACCCAGTGTCGACATTGAACTCAGCACCAGTCGAAGTCATCGCGGGATTGCCGACGTCTATCGGGCGACAGACGCCGCCTGCGACCGCCCGCGGGCAATACGCGCGTCCAGTCTCTCCAAAGATAGTCAGGGAAGTTCGATCGATGAAAACGGGAATGAAACGAAATCCCCGCGAAGGCGCGAACAAGGGAGCGCGGTACTCGAGCGCCGCGGAGTAGGCTCGAATTCCCTGCTCTGCGCTGGCCGGATATCCACGTACGCCAAAGGTGCGGCGCTGGTCACCGAGGTAGTAGCCCGGAAAGATCTCGAGCAGCGTTCCACTGGTCCCCCCCGCGGAAAAGCGGTCGGGACTGCGTTCGTCAGTGATCCCTCCCGCCGCGCGCAGCGCGAGAACGTGATGGGCGAATCCCGGGAGATCGAGAGATTTGAATCCCGTCGTGACTCCCGTGACACTGCGCGTAGAACTGCCCGATGACCCATTCTGCCACCGTGCCCGGCCAGTCGCGGACAAGGTGATGCCGTCCTCGGGCGAGATTGCGATCCCCGGGCGTTGCGCGTTTGACCATCCGATCGAGCCAATCAGGGCGGGATAGGTACGCCTCTCGGCGTAGAAAGGCGAGAGGAGAGGCAACAGAGTGTCGGGCGTCGTCGAGAAGTCGATGCTCTCGATCTCGCCGCCGAACGACAACAGCGAGTAGGTGCGGAACCGCGGACGGACAAACGTGGCCAGCAGCGACACCGTGCGATCGCGCTCCTTGAGATCGCCGACATCCACCCCGCCGGCATCGGTGAAGATCGTGGCGTTGGAATAATCCTGGGATGCGCTTAAGTCGAGGAGCGGGAGACCGAGGCCCGAGTAGCGATAGAAGAGCCAGGCCGAGTTCTCGTTGAAGCGAGTGTTGCGCAATAACTCCAGCGAGTACTCGTGGCGGCGAACGATGTCGGAGCCGGTAGTCACAGCGCCGAACGAGAAACCGTCGTCACTCGAGCTCTCGAAAACCGGCAGCCAATAGCGAGGGAGAAGCGATCGCCACGGCGAATAACTCGTCGCCCGGGATGTATCGGCGGCACCGAGGGGCGGAACCCCGGGCACAATGTCGAGGCAGTTCCGACAGTCTGCCCTGGGACTGACTCGCGTGCTGTCTGCCATGATCGGCGCCATTGTGGAGAGGGGCGCAACCCCGACGTGAAAGCCATCAGCCTGAAAAAGCAGCGAGGCGATTTGCTTCTGATCGGGCGCCACCTCAGGGTCGAAGACGCCCGTCGGAGTATCGGTGATCCGCGCGATGCGCGGCGCGAACGTGCTAACCTCGGCGTAATAGATCTGCGCCGACCCGTTACGCTCAGACGAGAAATACACACGGCGACCATCGGGCGACCAGCTGGGCGACGAGTTGATCGCGCGCGCCGCGCCGAACGAGTCGACCAGCTTGCCGTCCGGGTCGAGGATGGTGATTTCCGAGCGGGCGCGACTCTGTCTCACCGCCACGATCCGCGTTCCGTCGGGCGACCATCTCGGCTCACCCCATTGAACGTCGATACTGGTCTCGGTGATCGGCGAGATGCGGGTTCCATCCACCGATACACGGACGAGTCTCGTCGTTGCAGGCACGCTTTGCACGGCGACGATCTCGCCGTCACTACGAACGTCGGGCGTGGTGAGGCGCGCTCCCGTAGTCAGCCGCTTTTGCTTGCCGTTGCGCTCGACGAACAGGTCATCGCGAATGTGATAGGGGTCGAGATAATCGGGCTGCGAAAAGAGCAGGCTCCCGTCCGGCATTCTGACGTTGGGGCTGGGTGCGTTGCGCCTCCCGAGATTTTTTTCGCGCCCGGAAAGCGTGACCTCATACGCCGCCGGCACCTCGCGCGCTTTGTCGCCGGCGTAAACGAGAGCCGTATCGCCAATCCAGCGGGGGAAAAGGGCGATCCGACCCGTGGCGGTGAGCTGCCGCCAGCCCGGCATGACCTCGTGCGGAGCGCCCACCTCATGAAAAAGGGAATCGCGCCATTCGCGCCAGGCTGTCTCGAACGAGACGCCAAAAGCCCCGCGCGAGGTGGTGGTCAGAATGAACGGAATGAGCGTCTTCGAACCGCGCTCGACGAATTCCCGGATGCTGCCCGGGCCGCGAGTGCGTGACAGGTAGTCGAAGAGCAGCGACCCGTAGATATAGATCACAGCCCCGCCCGGAAATCTTGACGTGCCCGCCGAGAGCTCCTGCAACGTCGGCAGTCGGCCGGCGAGCGCGGCGGCACGGGCAGTCATCAGATGCTCGGAGCTCTCGAGTCGGCCATAACCGGTAAGGCGCGACTCGAAATACACAGCCAGCCCCTCCAGCACCCAGCGCGGCTCGTAGAGGTTGGGAAACAGCAGCGGGTTCCTGCCGAAGATCGCCTGGCCGAATTTCCAGATTCCGCGCGACCGATCCAGATGAAAGATGTGGGTGAGCTCGTGGGTGACTACGAGCGCATTCCAGTCATCGTAGTTGCGGAGGCCCGAGGCATCGATCGGTGGATGCGCGTACACGACGATGCGATTCGACGGGAAAGGCGTAGCGTATCCATTCACGAAATCGACGTTGTCGGACACAACCAGATCGATTGTCCCGCGCGGTGGGACGAGCTCGGTGGAGAGCTCCGTATAGGCGCGCTCGGCGTTGACGGCTGCGCGTCTCGCCTCTTGCTCCAGCGGTGGCGTGAAGTGAACGCGAAAATGCGGCGTGTGGAGCGTCCGCCAGTCGTCGTTGGGCGGAAGTTGCGCGTTCGCCGCCCTTGCCGCGCCAAAGAAGAGCGCGGCAAGGATGGTTGCCAATCTCACTGCGTTCGAGCGAGGGATGCGAAGTAAGTCTCGAGACCACGCACTATCGCCGTGGCGTACGCCTGCTGATATGCCGGCGTTCGCAGCGCCGCTTCCTGATCCGGCATGATGACGAACGCTCCTTCGGTGAGTATCGATGGCATCCATGTCCCACGCGCCACGGCAAGGTTCTGGTATTTCGTCCCGTTGTCGCGCAGGCCCAGCTCGGCGAGGAGCGCCGGTTGCGTGGCCAAGCCGAGCGGGATCGAATGAGGCCAGAAATAAAGCGTCAGAGACCCGTTGTTGACAAATGGATTCACACCATCGGGGAAAGCATTGAGATGGATCGAGACGAAGGCGTTCGCGTTGGCGCGCCGCGCGATGATCGGTCGCAGGCCGAGATCGACCGGCTCCGGCGTCGTTCTGGTCATGACCACGTTAGCGCCGCGCTGGGTCAGCATGTCGCGCACTTTAAGTCCGACTTCGAGTACCGCATCTCCCTCATAGAGAGTCGTCGGACCGGTAGCTCCGGCGGGCGGATGGCCGGGATCGACGGTTATGGTCAGGCCACGGAGCGGCGATGCCGGGTCCGCGATGCGCGGTGGACGCCTCACCCTGAAAGTAATTTTTCCCGGCTGCCACAGGGCGAGATACCCGTAGGGCGCCCCGTTCAGATTGATCGAGTAACGGACTCTGCTCGGCTCGGGAGTCGAGCTGATGCTGTTGAAGTAAGCGTCGCGCGGCTCCGCCATCATGGAAATCACCGGGGCTCCGCTCACGCCGTAGAGCAGCAGCGAGAGAGAGCGATCGGTTTCCTCGACGAGGTAGGGTGGTGGCGGCCCGGTCACCGGAATCTCGACATCGATCCAATCCGGGCCGGGAATGACACGCACTGCCCCGACCTGGCGGGCCGGCGCGACCGAGTCACCGAGGAATCCGGTCGGTGCGGCCGCCGAGATGTTTTGCGCCTGCAGCTCGCTGCGCAAAACCCACGCTACCTGATTGGAATCCAGCTCGATACGAACGAACTCGTCCCCGCTCGCCTTCTGTGAGCCGGTGACTTTCACGACGGTGCCGGGAAACAGAAACCACTTGTACTCCTGGCCGTTGCCGGGGGCTGGACGAGCGATCGTCACCCGATCGGTGTCGCTCAAGGTCGTCGATGGCGGTCCGAGCGTGACGTACATATTCGTCGCGATCGGTGTCAGGCTGTCTGGTGGTGGCGGTGGTTGCAGCGTGTCGCCAAGGACCTTGTCACGATGGGTGGTGTCGGGCGCCGGGGGAATTCGAATTGGGAGAATGAGGCGCGCGCTCTCGGTGGGGTTGCGCGCCAGGATCTCGTAGTGAGGAGCGTTGTCTGGAGGAACCGGGAGCCAGCCCATGAAGGCTCCGTTGGGATAAACCGCGACGGCCACGCCGTTGATGCGCAGAGCGGCGTCGCCGGTGCCAACGTTGCCGAAGATGAAATTCGAATCGCGGACCGTGAGCATTTGTTCCGGCTTTGGATACGTCACGCTGATCTTGAGCGGCCCGTGAACTTCGGGAACCGGCGGCAGCTTGGGATTGCTCGCTGGCAGCGGGGCCGGAACGAGCGGCGGGATCGGTTCCGGGACGGGAGCCGAAGGACCTGCCGCGGTTCGGCAGCCCGCTCCCGCGAGCGCGGCACAACATACAAACATTCTGATTGTCAACGCTTTCATCGTGAATATTCTTGGTTGCACGTGAAATACCAAACCAGTCTATGTAATACGCATGGGGAGTGCCCCAGCCGGACGGCTCGCACTATCTTATCTCCTCACCGGAAGAGCCATCTTCCGTGACCCAATACAACGCTCCTTCGAGTCACAATTGATTGCAGAAATTTTTGGTGTCACGAATGTCGGCCTGATCAGGCACGACAATCAGGACGCCTTTCTAATTGCTAACCTTGAAACGGGGGACATCGCGACAATGAGCGCGCCGTCCCTCGTTTCTGTGCATACAGCCCCTTTCATCCTCGTCGTCGCGGACGGTGTCGGCGGCGCCGCGTCGGGCGCCCTCGCCAGCTCCATTGCCACGGAGACGATTCTCAGCGAACTGCATCGATGGTGGCACAAAGTGCCGAAGCGGACGCCGGAGTCCGTTGAAGCGGCGCTCAAGCGAGGAATAGACGCCGCCAACAGAGCGATTTTCCAGAAGGCGAGCGAATCTCCAGAGCATCACGGCATGGGCACCACGACCACTCTGGCGCTGGTGCTCGACGGGGAAGCCTTCATCGCGCAGGTCGGTGACAGCCGCGCCTATCTGGTGCGGAAAGGCGCCGCCAGGCAGCTCACGAAAGATCAATCCTTTGTACAGCGGCTGATCGATGCCGGGCGAATGACGGCCAAGGAAGCGGCCCAGAGCGAGCATCGCAACATCATCCTCCAGGCGCTTGGTCCCGAGGAAAAGGTCGTCACCGATTTCTACCGCGTTAAGCTGGAGAATGACGATTATCTCATGTTGTGCAGCGATGGACTGTCGAACCAGGTGTCAACCGAGGAGATCGGCAGGATCGCGCGGGGAGTGGGACGGCCAGAGGAGATCTGTGACGCGCTCGTCGAGGAAGCGATGCACACCGGAGCGCCGGACAACGTGACGGTCGTCACGGCGCGCCTGCGCACCGCCGAGGAAGCCTACCGGCGGCCAGCGACCTGAGGCTGCGCGGTCCGCGCCGGGACTGTTTCTCCGGTGTGGGGCGCGGCACCAATTGGAACGTCGCGCGACCATGGCGCGATGAACGGGAGCAGCAACAGCGGTGGCAGCGCCATGGCCACGGTAATCAGGAAGAAGCCCGGCCAGCCCAGTGATTCGATGACTTTCCCCGCCGGGGCCACCAGGATGTCCCGGCTCGCCGCCATCAGACTCGAAAGCAGAGCGTACTGAGTAGCGGTAAACCGCTTGTTGCACATGATCATCAGATAGGCCGTCATCGCCCCTGTCACGAGGCCGAGACCGAAATTTTCCGTGATCACCGCGGCGACCATGAGGCTGTGGGTCTTTTCCGAGAGCGACAGCCCGTAATAAGTCAGATTGCTCAGGCCCTGAAAAACCACGAACAGCCAGAGTGATCGGTTGATACCAAACTTTCCGATCGCCGCGCCGGCGACGATCACTCCGAGGATGGTGGCGATAACACCGACGCCCAGGAAAACGGCGCCGACTTCGCTCTGCGAAAAGCCGGCCTGGAGCAGGAACGGAGTCGTCATACTGCCTGCCAGTGCATCCGAGTATTTGTAAACAACGATGAACAGGAGTACCAGCACCGCCCTCGCCAATCCCAGACGCTGAAAGAAATCGGCGAAGGGCAGGATGACGGCCTCCGCCAGACTCTTCGGCGGCGCGTCGTTCAACACCGGCTCCGACGCGGCGAATGTCGCCACGATGCCGATGATCATCAGCAGGGAGATCAGCACATACACGGTGTTCCACGACATACGGTCGGCCAGGAAAAAGGCCAGTGCGCCGGTCGTGATCATGGCGATGCGGTAACCCATCACGAACACCGCGGCGCCCGCTCCCATTTCGCGCGTCTCCAGGACGTCGGTGCGATATGCGTCGAGCGAGATGTCCTGCGACGCGCTGAAGAAAGCAATCGCGATGGCGTTGACGGCGAGCATCTTCAAGCCAGCCCGGGGATCGTGAAGTGACATCGCGGCAATCGCCAGCAGCAGCAGGATCTGGGTGATGAGGACCCATCCGCGCCGACGACCCAGGAACGGTGGCGTATAGCGATCCATCACCGGCGCCCAGATGAACTTGAGTGAGTATGGCAGCGTGACGAGGCTGAAGAAGCCGATCGTGGCCAGGTCGACTTTCGCCGTCGTCATCCATGCCTGAAGCGTTTTGCTGGTGAGATAGAACGGCAGTCCCGACGAAAAGCCGAGGACGAGCAGGGTTGCCATCTTCGGCTGGCCGAAGATGCGCAGCAGAGGCGGTTTGGAGGCGGTCTCGTCCGTCAAATTTCCTCCGGTACCTGGGGCGCCTGTGCCGTCTCGAATTTTTTCTCTGCACCGGCGGTTAGCTCGCGAAGCATGACCCGCGCGGCGGCGCGCTGCATTACCGCCTCGCCGCCCCACGCGCAGATGATGGGCACATCGACGTCCAGCTCGGCGGCCAGTCTGGGATGGCTGAATTGGACGATCAGCCGATGGTCGGTCTTTGACTCCTGGAGCGCGCGGCGCACGGATTCCCTGGCGGCGGCGGAAAAGCCTGGTCTTCCCTTCCAGGCCCGAATGTCACCGAATAGCGCGACGACGGTCGCCCCGACGTTATCCGCTGGTGCCGTGTCACTGGTCACGATCTCCACTCCTCCCGCGCGCAGCGCCGATATGAACGGCTCCCGCGATGGCGCTGGATACGGACCGCCGAGGTCGTCGTCGACGACTACCAGATTCCACGGCTGCGGCAATCGCGGCGGCTTGCCACGGAGGACATGGACCACTTCCTCGGCGATGTGCGTTGCCCAACCGCTTTCGTCGCGCGCCGGACGATTGGTCTCGCGCGAAAGAGCTGCCCAGCGCGCCCAACGGCGCCGCCGCTCGATCGATTGGTGAACCGACTCGGCGTCGAGCCGCTTGTCTTCGATTGCCTGGAGCACGGCGCGCTCGGATTCGGCGACGCTGGCGGGATACAACAGACAGTCGCATCCCGCCGCGAGCGCACGAACGACGGCTTCGGATTCTCCACCGGAGAGCACTCCCTCCATGATCAGAGCATCGGTGACGATCAATCCCGTAAACTCGAGCTCGCGGCGAAGCAGGTCGGTGAGGATCGGACGGGAGAGCGTGGCGGGCATCCCGCTCGGATCGAACGCGGGAAAGGCGATGTGGGCGGTCATCACCGAGGCCACTCCGCGCTCGATTGCCCGGCGAAACGGAACCAGGTCGGTTTCGCGAAGCGTGTCCGCCGATTCAGCGACGCGCGGCAGCTCCTTGTGCGAGTCGACCGTGGTGCGGCCGTGTCCCGGAAAGTGCTTGGCGCAGGCGAGCACACCCTCCGCCTGACAGGCATCGATCCATGCCGCGGCGTACTCGCCGACGCGCTCAGGATCACCGCCGAATGATCTGGTCCCGATTATCGGGTTGTTCGGTTCGATGTCGAGGTCACAGTCGGGAGCGTAGATCCAGTTGACCCCCAGCTCGCGCGCCTCTTTCGCCGTCACCGCCGCGGCGCGGCGAACCGCCTGCAGATCCTCGAGTGATGCGAGCGCCGCCAGCGGCGGAAGCGCGGTCTCTCCGTTGAATTGCTGCCCGGCTCCCCGCTCGAGATCGGAGCCGATCAGGAGCGCCACGTGAGACTTCGAATTGAGATCTTCTGTCAGAGCGGCCACCTGCTCCGATGGACCGCCGAAGAGAATGAACCCGCCGACTCCAAGCTTCAGAGCTTCATCGATGGCGGCCCGCTCCCCCTCATATCCGCGACTCGCGTCCCAGCGAATGGCCGGATAAAAAAGCTCGGCGACCTCGCTCATGCGGGCGTACGCTTCCCCAGAACGCGCGGACCGCGCGCGCCGGTGGCCGATGGAACATTCCCCGGGCGTTTCGTCACGTGGAGGTATCCCAGCAATGCGAAGGCCACGGCCTCCTTTGCTTCTCCGTCGAAGAAGACCTCATCGAAATGGCGAACCTTTATCGGGGCGGCCGCTTTTTCTATGGCGGCAAACAGCGCCGGGTTTTTGGCGCCACCTCCCGAGGCGAGCACTTCGCGAATCGGCTCTGGGATAAAGCGGCGGTAGGCGTCGGCGATGCTCTCCGCCGTCAGCTGCACCGCGGTGGCGATGATGTCCTCGTCAATCGCGCCCAGCGAGTGCGCCGTCGAGATCAGTTTCTGCACGTAGTCGGAGTTGAACAACTCGCGCCCGGTGGATTTGGGCGGGTCCATGCTGAAATACGGGTGCGCCAACAGCTCCTTCACGATCTGCATGACGGGTTGGCCGGCGCGCGCCAGCTTTCCGTCGATGTCGTAAGGAAGGTCGGGACGCAGCACTCTGGTGACACCGTCGATCACGGCAACGCCGGGGCCCGTGTCGAACGCGCGGACGCCTTCAATCTTTCCATGCGGCGGCACGACAGTGATGTTGCCGATTCCCCCGAGGTTCTGCAGCCCTCGCCAATCGGTCGCCGACGAAAAGAGCATCGCGTCGGCGATGGGAACGAGCGGCGCTCCCTGCCCGCCGGCGGCGACATCGCGCACGCGAAAGTCGCTGATGACATCGATTCCGGTGCGCTCGGCGATGACGGCGGCCTCGCCGGTTTGCCAGGTGGAATGCCCGGGCTCGTGCCAGATCGTCTGGCC
>DASYIM010000080.1:0-18731 GCA_035997625.1 Gemmatimonadaceae bacterium | reverse complement strand
GCTGTTCCCCGGGACTAGCACCGATGCCTGGCGCGGCTACAAGCAGCAGACATTCCCAGCGGGCTGGAAAATCCAGGATGGTGTCCTGACCAAGACGGGATCGGTCGAAGACATCATGACCAGGGACCAGTTCGGCAATTTCCAGCTGGCGTTCGACTGGAAGCTGAGCCCGGGAGGAAACGCCGGAGTCTTTTACAGAGGCACCGAAGAGTACGATCACATCTACTGGAGCGCCCCCGAATACCAGCTGCTCGACGACGCCGGCCATCCCGATGGGAAGAGCAGGCTGACTTCGGCCGGCGCGGACTACGCGCTCTACCCGTCCCCTGCGGGAATCGTCAAGCCCGCCGAGGAGTGGAACTCGTCGATGATCGTCGCCAACGGCAACTCCGTGCAGCATTGGCTGAACGGTCAGAAGCTGCTCGAATACGAGATCGGCAGCCCCGACTGGGCGGGGAAAGTGAAGGCCAGCAAATTCGTGGCGTACCCGAATTATGGACGCGCCGCGAAGGGTTACATCGCGATACAGGGTGACCACGATGGAACGCTGTCAATCCGCAACGTCCGCATCCGGGAGCTAAAGTGAGCGCGAGAACGCGACTGTCGACGATGATGTTCCTCCAGTATTTCATCTGGGGCGTGTGGTTCGTGACCATGGGTACGTACCTGGGTCAGACGCTGCACTTCACCGATCGCCAGATCGGATTGGCCTACGGCGCGACCGCGATCGCCGCGCTGGTCTCGCCTTTCTTCATGGGCGTCATTGCCGACCGGTATTTCTCGAGTGAGAAGCTGCTGGCCGTGCTGCATCTCATCGGCGGCATCGTGATGTATCTCGTCTCGATGCAGACGACATTCGGCTCCTTCTATCCGCTGCTCATTTTGTACGCGCTCTGCTATATGCCGACCCTTTCGCTCACCAACTCGATCTCATTCCACCACGTGAGCGATCCCGGTCGCGACTTCCCGATCATTCGCGTGCTCGGCACCATCGGCTGGATCGTGGCGGGCATTCTCGTCGGGAAAGTCTTCCACGCGGACGCCCTGGTACTGCCGATGAGACTCGCGGCGGGTGCATCGATCGTCATGGCGGCTTACGCGTTGGTGCTGCCGCACACCCCGCCCAAGAACGCCGGAGCGAGCTTCAGCGTTCACGACGCACTCGGTCTGGACGCGCTGGCGATGCTGAAGAACCGCGACTTCTTCATCTTCGTCGCCGGCTCGTTCCTGCTCTGCATCCCGCTCCAGTTCTACTACACGTTTGCGAACCCGTTTCTGAACGAAGTGAAGGCGCCTGATCCGGCTTTCATTCAGACGTTCGGCCAGATGTCGGAAATCTTCTTCATGCTCCTGCTGCCGATCGCGCTGAGACGCTTCGGCATCAAGGTGATCATGCTGGTCGGCATGGCCGCCTGGGCGCTCCGCTACTTCGCGTTCGGAATGGGCGCCGACGGGCCGGTGATGTCGCTCATCTATCTGGGAATTCTTCTGCACGGCGTCTGCTACGATTTCTTTTTCGTCAGCGGACAGATCTACACCGACCAGCGGGCCGGCGAGAGAATTCGCGCCGCGGCGCAGGGCCTGATCAACTTCGTCACCAACGGGCTCGGCTACTTCATCGGCGCGTTCGTGTCGGGCGCGGTGGTGAATCGCTACGCTACTCAGAACTCATCGTGCACCGATGCCGCGGCCGCGGCCCGTGAGTGCCTCAAGGTGACCCACGACTGGCATTCCATCTGGCTCGTCCCGGCAGCTGGAGCCGCCCTCGTGTTCATTCTGTTCGCTATTCTGTTCAAGCCGCGCGGCGGAGTTGGCGCGTCGGCTGAGCCGACAGCGGGTGCCACCGGAGCACCCGCCTAACGCGGTAACCAAGCACCGGAATTGCCGTCCAACACTCCAACGTGATTTCGAGGTAGGGATGTTCAAACGCGGATTGCTGATCGGTGGGGCGCTGCTGGCGGTTTCTTTGGCAGGATGCGCGAAGGACGATGTGGACGCCCGCGCGACAATGACTCAGCGCGAGAAGGACAGCCTGCTCGCCCGTTCGCCGATCCCGGGCGCGAAGGCGGTAGGGAAGAGCATGACTGTGGCAGACTCGGCGACTGCTCGCATGAATCGCATCGATTCCGCACAACAAAATCCCTGATCGGGACTTGAAATCGGCGTTGCGTTTGCACTGACTGAAGGGAATGTCAGTAGCGAGCGCAATCGAGCACGAGCCGAGAGACGACGAACCCCTAGTTGAGCCAATCGCGGCGCCTCCCGAGGGGGCGCCGCACAAGTATCTGATCGCCTTCGCCGTCGTACTGGCGGCGCTGATGCAGGTGATCGACAGCTCGATCGTCAACGTCGCCCTGCCCGACATGATGGGAAACCTGGGTGCGAGTCTCGACGAGATCGCCTGGGTATCGACCGGATACATCCTCGCCAGCGTCATCATCATCCCACTCACCGGCTGGCTTGGCGACTTCTTCGGTCGCAAGCGCTACTTCGTCGGCTCCATCATCCTGTTCACCGTCACCAGCTTCATGTGTGGCGCGTCGACGTCTCTCTCGGAGCTGGTCTTCTGGCGCATCGTCCAGGGTCTGGGCGGTGGCGCGCTGATGACCGTCTCCCAGGCGGTGCTATTCGAGTCATTCCCCCGACGCGAGGCGGGGATGGCCATGGCGCTCTTCGGCCTCGGCGTGATGGTAGGTCCGACCATCGGTCCGACCCTCGGCGGCTGGCTGACCGACAACTACGGCTGGCCCTGGATCTTTTACGTCAACCTTCCCGTTGGAGTGCTGGCCGCGGCGATGATCATCGCCTATGTGCATGATCCCGAGGACCAGCAGAAACCGCCGTCGGTGGATTACATCGGCATCGCGCTGCTGGCGATGAGCGTCGGATCGCTGCAGTACCTGCTCGAGTATGGCCAGCGCGAAGACTGGTTCGATTCCAGGCTGATGACGCTGCTGGCGATTACCAGCGCCATCACTGGCGTCGCGCTCATCTGGCGGGAGCTCACCACCGAGCATCCGGTGATCGACTTTCGGGTACTCAAGCACCGGCAGATGTGGGTGGGAACACTCCTGGGCGTGGTGATGGGAGTCGGCCTCTATGCATCGGTGTTCACGCTGCCAATCTTCCTGCAGGGCAATCTGCGCATGACCGCTCAGCAGACGGGAATAATTCTATTGCCGGGTGCGCTCGCCACGGCCATATCGATGGCCATCGTCGGGCGCCTCACCAACAAATTCGATCCGCGCCTTCTGATCACCATTGGCGCGCTCCTTTTCGCGGGGGCAATGTTGAGGCTTTCGCAGATCACCGGCGAGAGCGGAGGATCGGATTTCTTCTGGTCGCTGATCATGCGCGGTGTCGGCCTCGGCATGATGTTCGTTCCGCTCACGACCATAACCCTCGCCGAGCTGACTCATCGGGAGCTGCCGCAGGGAACCGGTCTCTACAACTTCTTCCGCCAGCTTGGCGGATCACTTGGCATCGCCGCCATCGCGACCCTGCTTTCACACTATACGGCGCAGTTCCGCGCGATACTTGCCGAGCACATCACCATCGGCGATCCGACGACGATGACCCGGATCGAGATGTTGACGCGCGGGCTGGTCGCCAAAGGCGCCGACCCGTGGACGGCCCGCGAGCGCGCGCTGGAAATCCTCGACCGGCAGCTGATGGCGCAGGCGAGCGTCATTGCCTACAGTCGGATCTACGTCCTCAGCGCGACGCTCATTCTCGCGTTGATTCCGCTCCTCATTCTGGTGCGGCACACCCGGGGAGGGGGAGGGGGGCATCACGTAATGGAGTAGGGCGTTGCTTATCGCGCCGTTGACGACAACTGAACGGGTGTGAGCTTCTGGCATCTCGAGACTCCACGCATCAACTACAACAGAACGGGTGCGAGCAGTGAGAAGCGTCGCTGACAGTAGTGAGTTCACTACGTCGGGACGCTCATACTGGTGAGCCGGAGTTCATGACGTCGGGACGTTCATATTGGTGAGCCGGCGCTCGGTGACAACGCGATTGCGCAGGCTGTATAACATCTTCCTCACTTCAATTGTCTGCGCAGTCAGGGATTCGCAATCATTCCTGGAAATCACCCGTATGTCGTCTGCGAGCAGCAGATGATATTCAAGCTCGGATGCCGACTTGATGGCAATTGAGAGAAAGCGACCTAACTCGACTCCGCTCTTTTGACCGGTCCCCTCGACAATATTGGTCGGAATCGACATCGCTGCGCGCAGAATTTGATTGCGCAGAGATGCGTTGTCAGAACCCCGTATTTGAGTTGCAATGCGATGGACGTTAAGAGTCAGTCCATGAGCCTTGCGCCAAACGCTGAGTTTCCTGAAATCGCTCACGACTTACGATGCGACAACCCACGGACGAGCCGACATCTTTCGATTCGCGGTCGTTTCCTTCCCCCGCCAGAGACGTCCCGACGTAGTGAACTCACTTCTGTCGGCGGTGCTTCTCACTGCTCGCACCCGTTCAGTTGGAGTTGATGCGTGGAGTCTCGAGATGCCAGAAGCTCGCACCCGTTCAGTTGCTGTCGTGCCCTTCAAAGCAACGAGATCCCTAGCGGTGCGCCCCCGCCTTTCCCGCCGCCTTGCCTGCCGGCGCCTCGCCCGCTGCCCCTGCCGCCCTCGCGTCGTCCGGATCCGCGAAGCTGACGTCCTGGGCGCGCTGCCTGAGCATGTGGAGAATTCCGACCTTGTCGGTTGCCTTCAGATACGCTTCCTGGGGCTCGACCTTTTTCGCGTCGACCAGCTCGATCAGCGCATCGTTCATCGTCACCATGCCCAGCCGCTTCGACGTCTGGAGCACCGACGGCAGCTGGAAGGTCTTGCCCTCGCGAATCAGGTTGGAGACCGACGGGGTCGAGAGCATGATCTCGCGCGCGGCAACGCGTCCGCCGCCGATCTTCTTGCAGAGGACCTGCGAGATGACACCCTTGAGAGACTCGGACAGCATGACGCGGATCTGCGCCTGTCTGTCGGGCGGGAACTGATCGATCACGCGGTCGACGGTGCTCACCGCGGTCGACGTATGAACCGTGCCGAATACCAGGTGACCGGTTTCCGCAGTCTCGATTGCCATCGAAACGGTTTCCAGGTCGCGCAGCTCGCCCACCAGAACAATATCGGGGTCTTCGCGCAGAGCGGCGCGCAGCGCCTGCCTGAACGACGACGTGTGAACTCCGACGTGGCGCTGGGTGATGAGACACTTCTTGCTCTCGTGAACGAACTCGATTGGATCTTCGATCGTGATGACGTGATCCGAGCGGGACCGGTTGATGAGATCGATCAGCGCGCACAGGGTGGTCGACTTTCCCGAGCCCGTGGGCCCGGTCACGAGCACGAGTCCCTTGGTCAGGTGGCAAAGCCGCTGTACTTCGGGCGTGATGCCCATCTGCTCGACAGTGACGACGGCCGCAGGAATCGCGCGGAACACCGCGCCGGTTCCTTTGCGATCGCGAAGGGCGTTGCCGCGGAATCGGGCGACGCCGGCGATCTCGTGGGCGAAGTCGGTGTCGTTGATCTCTTTGAACTCGGCGCGGTTGTGGTCCATCATCAGCGAGTCCAGCATGGCGGCGATGTCGTCCGAGCTGAGCACTGCCTCGTTCGGCATCGGCGCGATCTCGCCGCTCGCGCGAAGCATCGGAGGCGACCCGGCCCGCAAGTGCAGGTCAGACGCCTTGTTGCCAACGAGCGCCCGCAGCAGCGCCTCTATTCGGTCCAATGCGCGATTACCCGTGACTGAGGAGTGTGACGCCTGGGTCATGGCCGGCTCGGAGCGAGGGGGACTGTGGCGAGCTGCCGGCGCCGGTGAAGGCGAAGGAGCCGCAGCCTGCGCGGGAGTTGGATTCAGCTTGGGCGCGCCAGCCGCGCGCGGTTCGATGCGCGCGGCAATCTTGCCGTTCTGCGTCAGCGACACCTCGAAATTGCCGTCGCCAGACGCGTACTCGAAGCGGACATTGCCCGCCGCATCCAGCGAGTGCGGCTGGCCTTGCGGTGCAATTTCCCGAACCAGCGTCAGGATCTGCGTGCTGGTGAGAGCCTGCTTCATCACCGGGCGCGCCGAGTCCTTGATCGTAACGGTGGCGATCTCACCTTCGGTGAGAAGAAGCGCCGTGGCGTTATTGGTTACGAGGAGGTTGAGAAAGCGATCTAGCTGCGCCATGTCAGTCCAGTGGACGAACGCGATCGATCAGCGAACGATTGATCAGGCGCGCTTCGTTTGATGTATAGAGAGTCAGGAACCGCGACTTCAACGCGTTGAGATAGTCGAGCACGCGCGCGCGGTCGGGCCGCATCTCCAGTCGGATCGAGCCGAGGCGAACTTCGCCGCCGACGAGAATGATCTGGAGGAGAGCGGTTGGAGTTGGTCCTTCGCTCGGGTTCTGATCCGACGTCCCGTCATCGGGCCTGTTGGCCGCGACTTCGGCGACGCGCTCCTTGGCGATGAGAATCACTTCGGAGTTGGCGAGCTCGAGTGGGAAAAACGGCGTATCGGCGTTGAACAGCTCGGAAACATCTTCGAGCTCGAACGGGCGATACGACGAGAGATGGATGAAAACGTTCCCCTTCATTTCCTCACCGGTCAACATGGTGAGGATTACCGCTTTTCGAGTCGTCTCGACGCGGTACATGTTCGCGCTGTCAGTTGTGAATTGCATCGGCACGCGCGAGAAGGGTTGGGCGTGAGGAACTTCGCTCGGTAAGTAGACGGTTTTCTGCCCCGCCAAGTCACGTTTTTGGGCAGAAGAATGCCACCTGTTTGGCGCGTGGCCTCATTCGGAACCCGCACAAACATGATGCTTTCTGGGGCCTAGTGCCCCGGTCGGGCGAGGGGTACTTTCTCGTGTCCTCAACGGCGGATCTGACATGCTCTCTGGTTTCCCCCTGCCACTGAAGCAGCGCAAGACGTACGACGTATGTATCGTCGGCTCGGGCGCGGGCGGAGGAATGGCTGCCTACCAGCTCACCCGAGCGGGTGCCAACGTCCTCCTTCTCGAAGCGGGAGGTCCGTGGGATAACACCAAGGACTCGGTGATGCTCAAAATGCCATACCAGTCCCCGCGTCGCGGCGCATCCACAACTGACCGTCCATTCGGTGAGTTCGACGCCTGTGTCGGCGGTTGGGACCTGGAGGGCGAGCCCTTCACCAACGCGGAAGGAACGGATTTCAAATGGTGGCGCGCCCGCATGGTCGGCGGCCGCACCAACCATTGGGGACGAATCTCGCTTCGCTTCGGTCCCGACGATTTCAAGGCGAAGAGCCGCGACGGCCTGGGCGACGACTGGCCCATCGGCTATTCGGATGTCGCCCCGTACTACGACCGCATCGACAAGCTGATTGGTGTCTTCGGCAACAACGACAATCTCCCGAACCATCCCGGCGGATACTTCCTGCCGCCACCGCCCCCGCGCTGTTATGAGCTGATGGTCAAGGACGCGGCGGACCGGTTGAACATTACCTGTGTCGCTGCGCGGCTTTCGATCATCACCAAGCCGCACAACGGCCGCATGGCCTGCCACTACTGCGGTCAATGCAATCGCGGCTGCAAGACCAACTCGAACTTCTCCTCGACCAACGTCCTGATCGCTCCCGCGATGAAGACGGGTCGCCTGACCCTCGTGACACACGCAATGGTGCGCGAGGTAACCGTGGACAATCGCGGTCGCGCCAGCGGGGTCACTTACATCGACACCAGGTCCCGCGCCGAAAACCACGTTAACGCGAAAGTAGTGGTGCTTGCCGCCAGCGCCTGCGAGACGGCTCGGCTCCTTCTCAACTCCAAATCCGCGAACTTTCCGAATGGGCTCGCCAACTCGAGCGGCCTCGTCGGGAAGTATCTCACCGACACCACGGGCACCGACGTCTCCGGATTCATTCCGAAGATGATCGATCATTTCCCGCACAACGAAGACGGGGTCGGCGGAAACCACATCTACATGCCGTGGTGGCTGGACAACAAGAAGCTCGATTTCCCGCGCGGCTACCACATCGAGGTCGGCGGCGGCTGGAATTCAGCACCGTCGTACGGATTCATGGGCGGGATCCAGCGCTATCCCTCGGGCGGCGGCTACGGCAAGTCGCTCAAGAACGATTACCGGCGCTACTACGGAGCGAACGTGTACTTCGCGGGTCGCGGCGAGATGGTTCCCAACGAAAAGAGCTACTGCGAGATCGATCCGTCGATGAAGGACAAGTACGGTATTCCAGTTCTTCGCTTCCACTGGCAGTGGGCCGACTACGAGTACAACCAGGTTCGCCACATGCAGCAGACCTTCCGCTCGCTGGTCGAGCAAATGGGTGGCAAGGTCTTCAGCGACATGCCGCAGAAGGACAAAGGCTACGGGATCGCCAGAGGCGGTGAGATCATTCACGAGCTGGGAACGACGCGCATGGGCACCGATCCGGCGAAGTCAGTGGTTGATGCCAATTGCCGTTCCCACGACGTTAAGAACCTGTTCGTGACTGACGGCGGACCGTTCGTTTCGCAGGCCGACAAGAATCCGACATGGACGATCATGGCGCTCTCGATGCGGACGAGCGACTTCATCGCGAATGAAAGAAAAGGAGGAACGCTCTGATGTCGACCACGAATGAAAGCGGAGTGAAGGAAATGCCAGATGCGGAGCAGCCGCTCGCCAAAGAGATCTCCCGGCGTGATGCGGTGCAGCTTCTGGCCAGTCTCCCCGTCGCCGCCCTGCTCACCTGGCCCAGCGCCGAGCAGGAAAAGGCGCGGCAGTTCGTCACTAATGCGCTGCGCGCCGCGTCGGAAGGAATCGCTTACGCGCCAAGGTTTTTCACGCCGGCGGAGTATCGCGCGGTGGGAATCCTCGCGGACATGATCATTCCGAAAGACGAGCGATCGGGGAGCGCGACGGATGCGGGAGTACCCGAGTTCATGGATTTCACGATGACCGACCGCCCGGGAATGCAGAAATGGATGCGGGATGGTCTCGGCTGGATCGACGCGCAATCACGCTCGCGATTCGGCAAGGCATTCGCGGATGCCAGTCAAACCCAGCGGGAAGCCATTCTCAACGACATCGCCTGGCCCGCGCGCGCCCCGGCGGGCATGGCCGACGGCGTGAGCTTCTTCAATCGCTTCCGCGATCTCACTTCTTCCGGGTTCTGGTCGAGTGAGATTGGGGTGAAAGACCTGCAGTACATGGGAAATGTCTTCGCGCCGAATTGGAACGGCTGCCCGCCGGAAGCGCTGCGAAAGCTCGGTGTCACCTACGCCAAATTCGATCGCAGCAAACTGCGCCTGACGCCCGACGCGTCCTAACCTTTCCTGTCGAACAAAATGACCACAGATCGCCTCGGCATCGGCTTCGTCGGCAGCGGCTTCAACGCGCGCTTCCACGTCCAGTCACTTACATCAGTCCGCGAGATAGATGTTCGCGGCGTGTGGAGCCCCAACGAGAAGAACGCGGCCTCGACCGCGGCGCTTGCCAGAGAGCTCGACGTGGGCGAGGCGCGACCATACAAGTCGATACGCGACATGGTTGCCGATCCGGCGATCAATGCGCTCTGGCTATGCGGGCCGAACCATGCTCGACTCGCGAACATCGAGGAGATCGTTGACGCCATCAAGACCGGTGCGGGTACGCTGCGCGGCCTGGCGTGCGAGAAGCCGCTTGCCCGCAACGTCGCTGAGGCAAAAAAAGTCGTTGACCTTTGCAAGAGCGTCGGGCTCAACACCGGATATCTCGAGAACCAGCTCTTTGCACCTGACATCACCCGCGGACGAGAGCTCGTTTGGGCGAGGGGCGCCACACTGACGGGTCGTCCCTACCTGGCGCGGGCGGCCGAAGAGCACAGCGGACCCCACATGCCGTGGTTCTGGCAGGGGTCACTACAGGGCGGCGGCGTGCTCAACGACATGATGTGTCATTCCGTCGAAGTGGTGCGCCAGCTCCTCACGAAGCCGGGGGCACCGCGGTCATCCATCAAGCCGGTTCGAATCAGTGCGCACATCGCCTCATTGAAGTGGTCCCGCCCCCATTACGCCAAACAGTTGTCCGCGACGATGGGAAATGAAGTCGATTACACGAAGCGGCCGTCGGAGGATTTCGCCCGCGCAACGATCGAGTACGAAGGCGAAAATGGAGAGCCATTGGTTGGGGAAGTGACGACCTCCTGGAGCTTTATCGGCGCCGGGCTCCGCCTGTCCGCCGAGCTCCTGGGACCCGAGTACTCGATGTCCTGGAACACCCTCGATTCGAGCCTCAAGATGTTCTTTAGCCGCGAAGTGAAGGGTAAAGCCGGCGAAGACCTGGTCGAGAAGCAGAACGCCGAGATGGGCCTGATGCCGGTGGTCTCCGATGAGGCGTCAGCTTATGGATACAGCGGTGAGAACCGGCACATGGCCCGGGCGTTTCTCAAAGGCGAGAAGCCGATGCTCACATTTGATGACGGCTTCGAGGTGGTGAAGATCCTGATGGCCGCTTACATGAGCGCCGAAAAGGGTCAGACGATCGACTTTCCGCCGGCCGGTTTGGAGACCTTCGTTCCGGCGGTGGCGAAAGGGACCTGGAACCCGGGCACTAGCTAACTGATGAGCTTGGCACCATTATTCGGGGGTTAAGAGCGGCTGGCACAGGCAATGCTTACTGATGAGGTTAGCCGCCTTCGGGGATATGGATATGAAACTCGCTCATCTGACTCTCGCTCTCGCAATCATCTCGACAGCCACCGCCTGCACGGCGGAGCGGGCTGTCTCACCAGCTTCAGCCAGGACATCCGTCGCTACCACGGTCGGACCGGCCTCGATGCAGGTGCCTCTCCTTTACGTCGTCGATGGTGTTCGCCTCCAGCG
This sequence comes from Gemmatimonadaceae bacterium, assembly GCA_035997625.1. Lineage (GTDB taxonomy): Bacteria > Gemmatimonadota > Gemmatimonadetes > Gemmatimonadales > Gemmatimonadaceae > UBA4720. The sequence continues at coordinate 7,897 of DASYIM010000080.1, read as the reverse complement.
CGACCAGGTCCCGACGCTGACCAGGGACGAGATCTCAGCGGTCCGTGTGATAAAGGGACATGCCGCCCTCAAGCAGTACGGCCCCGACGCGTCTTATGGAGTGGTGGTGATCACGACCAGGAACGCGCCTCGGTCTTGAGCTCGCACCCGGTTCTCAGTTCACAGTAAGTTCGCACTTCGAGCTGAGGCGTCAGCACAAAAAAGGGCCCCAAAGGGGCCCTTTTTGTTGTCATGGCGTCAGCTTGACCGACCGCGGTGTGAGTTCTTCCCGCCCTTACGCATCGGGGCGTGGTTCTCGTCCTTGCCGTAGCCGCCACCACCCGGCTTTTCCCCGCCACCATGGACGGCGTTTACGGTAGCCCACGCACGGCGTTCTGCCTCATCCTTCGAGACGCCTCGGCTCTCGTAGCCTTCCTCTATGTGGTCGGCCTGCCTCTTTTCCTTGTCCGTGTATTTCGATTTGTCACCGCGTGGCATCGTTCCTCCTGAGTTATCCACCCGGAAAAATTGCAGGGTGCGTACCGCGGCGACGATTAATTCGAAGGAAGTGGTGGCACGAGTTCATTCCGAATGACATTTTCATTCCGGATGAGTTCACCCTTCGAGCGCCCCGCACCCGGCAGGTTGCCACCCATGCCCCGTGGTCTCAGGCGCGTGCTCATCTCCATCGTCGCGGCGCTATTCGTGGCGACGGTCGGAGTTCCGTGGCTGGCGAGTTTCTTCACCGACTGGTTTTGGTTTCGTGAGATCGGCTTTCAGACGGTCTTCGCGACTTCGCTCATCTGGCGAATCGGGCTCTTCGTTCTGGGCGGCGCGTTCGCGTTCGCTTTCTTCTACGGCAACGTGCGACTCGCCCGCGGCGCCGGGAAAGCGTTCCCTGTCCTTTACGTCAATCGGGGTGACGGCGTAAACGTCGATGTCTCGCGCACGATTACACGCCTCTTTTTCCCGGCCGCGCTCCTCCTCTCGCTGCTGACGGCCATTTCGCTTTCAGCGTGGTGGCTGACGCTGCTCAAAGGCTTCAACGGAGTGCCGCTGGGCAGCGCAGATCCGGTGTTCGGTCGCGACATCTCTTTTTACCTGTTCCAGCTACCGGTGATATCCGGCGTCCTGAACACGCTGATCACTCTGACGTTCCTTTCGCTATTGGCGATTACCGCCATGTATTGGCTGCGCAGCGACATTACACTGCCACCGCGGCGCGCCACCGCCAAACCGCGGGCGGCGCGGCACCTCGGGACACTACTGGCATTCTGGTTTGTCCTGCTCGGCGTCCGCCACTGGATCGTCGGCACGTCGAATCTTCTTTATTCGGACACAGGTCCACTCGCCGGTGCCAGCTACACCGACGTGCACGTAGCGCTGCCCGGTCTCTATATCACGGCGGTAACCGCTTTTCTCGCGGCCGCATGGATTGTGTTCGGCGCAGTTCGGGACAAGCTGGTTTGGTCGGCCGCATCGGCGGCGGTCGTTTATGTCGTCGTCAGCGTAATCGCGCGCGGCCTCGCTCCCGCCGTCTTTCAGAAGCTGGTGGTGTCGCCGAACGAGCTGGCGCGTGAGACTCCTTATCTGCGCAACCACATCGATGCGACGCGCCGGGCGTGGGGACTGGACAAGGTCGTCGGACGCGACTTGTCCGGCGAGGTACGGCTCACCATCGCCGACATCAAGGCCAACGGCGCCACCGTCGACAACGTGCGGCTCTGGGAGCGGGACCTGCTCATGCAGACCTTCAAGCAGCTCCAGGAAATTCGAACCTACTACGACTTCGTCTCGGTCGACGACGATCGCTACACTATCGACGGTCGCTACCGACAGGTTCATCTCTCCGCACGTGAGCTCAACCCGCAGTCGCTCCCGACGAGGACGTTTATCAATGAACGGCTGACGTTCACTCACGGGATGGGCGTAACGATGGCGCCGGTGAATCAGGTCACCAGCGAAGGGCTCCCCGTCCTGTTCATCAAGGACCTGCCTCCGGTTTCCACCGTCTCGATAAAACTTGCCAGACCGCAGATCTACTATGGCGAGCTCACCAACGACTACGTGTTTGTCGGAACCCGCCAACAGGAATTTGACTACCCTGCGGGTGACACCAACATCTACAGCACGTACAAAGGCCGCGGCGGAGTTCCGATCGGATCGTTCATCCGGAAGCTGCTCTACGCGTTCCAGTTCGGGTCGCTGAAGATTCTTTTGTCCGACGACATCAGGGACAGTGCAAAAGTCCTTTACCGCCGAAACGTCCTCGAGCGCGCGACCGCGGCGATGCCGTTTCTCGACTTCGACGGCGACCCGTACCTCGTGGTGACCGATGCCGGCGAGCTCAAATGGGTACTCGACGCCTACACTGAAAGCGATGCGTATCCCTACGCGCAGCGGGCGTCGAACGGAACCAACTACATGAGAAACAGCGTCAAAGCGGTGATCGACGCTTATGATGGAACGGTCGACGCGTATATTGCCGATCCGAGCGATCCGGTCGTTCAGACCTACGCCAGGATTTTCGGTGGGATCTTCAAGCCGCTGAGCGCGATGCCGGCTGACATCAGACGCCACGTCCGTTATCCGGGTGACCTGTTCAGGTTGCAGACGGCGCTCCACGCCACCTTTCACATGACCCAGCCCGACGCATTCTATCATCGGGAAGATCAGTGGCAGATACCGGGCGCTCTCACCAAGACCACCAACGAGAATCCGTTCCAGCGCCACATCATCTTGCGTCTGCCCGGTGAAAAGAATCCGGAGTTCATCTACATGACTCCTTTCACGCCGCGTGGAAAAGACAACCTGGCGGCGTGGATGGTGGCGCGCATGGATGGAGACAACTACGGCAAGCTGCTGGTCTACAGCTTTCCCAAACAGAGCCTCGTCTACGGCCCGCGCCAGATCGCCAATCGCATCAATCAGGACACCGATATCTCCCGGCAGCTGACGCTGTGGGATCAGCGGGGGTCGGAAGTGATTCGCGGCGAGCTGCTGGTGATTCCGATCGAAGAGTCACTGATCTACGTTCAGCCGATTTACCTGCGGGCGCAGGGCGGCAACATCCCGGAGCTCAAGCGCGTGGTTGTCGCGCACGAGAACCGCGTGGTAATGGGCGAGACGCTTGAAGAAGGTCTCAACGCGCTGTTCGGGGCCGGAGCCGCCGCACCGCAGCGCACGGCTGCAGAGGACTCGCTGAGCATCGCCGGCGCGGGCCCGTCAGTAGTCGGCGGCCGAGCGACCGCGGCTCCTCCGCCGGGAGCGGCGCCTTCGGGCGGGGTCGGCGATCTGGCTCGACAGGCTCAGGCCCATTACGATCGGGCCATCGCCGCGCAACGGGCGGGGAACTGGGCCGAGTACGGTCGGGAGATCGAACAGCTCGGCGCCGCCCTCCGCGCGCTCCGCGCGGGAAAGCAGTAACGGAATTCCGCGGTCCTCAGTAGCTAACAGGAATCTCATGTGGCGCGCTTCAGGAATTCCTGGACGGCTTTGCGGTAGCTGCGGCCGGTCGTGATTCGCTTCCCGTTTCGCAGAATCAGCAGCTGATCACCCTGGTCGAATGGCTGCGCTTCGCGAACCTGCGCGGTGTTGACGATAGTGGAGCGGTGCACTCGCAGAAACCGGTTGTGCGGTAATCTGGCTTCGAGCCGGCTCAACGGCTCGCGCACGTCGTAAGCGACTTCAGCGAGGTGAATTCGGGCCAGGTCATCGCGCGCCTGAATCCAGTAGATCTCGTCCGGGTCGAGAAACAGGATCTTTCCATTCACCTTCACGCCGATGCGGTTCTTCGGAGCATCGAGCTGGCCAACGTACTTGAGCAGGGCGCTGAGCTGGTTCGATACGCCGGTTGAGGGCGATTCCTTCAGTCTTTTCTTGGCGCGATCGAGCGTCTGGTGAAACCTCACGTGGTCGACCGGCTTGAGCAGGTAGTCGAAGGCGCCGAACTCGAACGCCGAAACCGCGTAGTCATCGAACGCAGTCACGAAGATCACGGGCGGCATTTTGTCGGTGCCGACCTCGGTGATGACATCGAACCCGTCCAGCTCCGGCATTTGCACGTCGAGGAAGACCAGATCAGGCTCCTGTGCGCGTATGGCGGCAACAGCCTCGAGCCCGTTCTGGCATTCGCCGACGACCTCGACGTCCGGAACCCGGGCCAGCAGCGAGCAGAGACGTTGGCGAGCAAGGGCTTCATCATCGATGACAAGGACGCGCATGGTCTGCTCGATCATGAGTTGACAACCGTAGCGAGTTTGCCGCTCGGCTGACCACCGCCCGTCGGAGGTGAAAGCCGTCCGAGCTTGAAAGGAATTGTGATACGCACGGCATAGCCTCCTTCTTCGCGCGGTCCGCTCTCGAACTCGTGGTTCTCGCCGTAGAGATGAATGAGCCGTGTCGTGGTGTTGGTGAGGCCGAGGCCGGTGCCGCGCGAGCGCTCGCGTGATCTCCGCGCGCGCACGCCGACCCCGTCGTCGAGGATCGTGATCGAGAGCTTGTCTCCCAGTCGCCGGGCGGTGACCTGGACGTACCCGGCGCCGGCGCGAGGACTGATGCCGTGGCGTATCGCATTCTCCACCAGCGGCTGGAGCAGCAAGCTCGGCACGATCGCGCCCCGCACGCCGTCCTCGATGTTGCAGTTGACGGTCAGACGATCCTGGAAGCGGACCCGCTGAATGGCGACGTAGCGATCGAGCAGCCCGAGCTCGCGCTCGAGCGGTACTTCCTGCTCACTCGACGTGGAAAGCACGAGCCGGAGGAAGTCGCTCAGCTCGGAAACCATCCGCTCGGCGGCCGGCGGATCGGTGGCGATGAGGGCCATCGCGCTGTTGAGGGCGTTGAACAGGAAATGGGGATTGAGCTGGAGCTTGAGCGTATCGAGCTCGGATTGGACGAGGCGCGTCACCACCCGCTGCCGCTCGGCGGATTCCTTGCTCGCCTCGCGCACGAGGTGCTCCACCCAATGGGTGGCATAGGTCGAGACGATTCCAAAAACGCCGAGGAGAATCAGCTTGGCAACCTCGTCGAGGGGAGTGATCCGGGCCTGAAGGACCGCGTCGATTGGGTTGATGACGGTGGGCACGCGTTGCGTGCTCCATAGCCAGGCCAGGAGAATCGAGTACTCCAGGAAGGCGAGGACGGAGATCAGCGCCGCCTTGCGCACCGACGATGCCACCGGTCGTCCGGCCAGCACCACGAAATACATGAGGAAGATCGGAGACCGCAGGGCGAGCACACCCGATTGCGCGACGGCATAACCCCCGATTATCGCCGTCACAGCCGTGACGTCGACAATCGGGTTAACGGCAGAAAGCCAGTCGGGCAGCTCGGGGCGTTTGTACCAGATCAGATACTGCGCAACGGTCCAGAGGAGAGTGGGACCGAGGACGAGGATGTTGGCCATGTTGAGCGCCTTCGACAGATGAGGCGCGTACATGAGCGCAGCGGCCGTGAGCAGAAAAACCACGGCGGCGCGCAGACCGTTCAGGATTCGTTCCGCGCGATCGCGTCTGAGACGTAGACTCTGCGGAGGCGCGAAGGATGACGTCGCGAATAACTGCATCAATTCAATTTGCTCTCTGGGGGGTGGCTGGGATAGCAGGCCGACGAGGTACCTGCTACCCCCGACTCCGGCTTAGTCGTGCCCGCCGTCGTCGTTGCCGTGATGACCCTCATGGTGATCTTCGCCGCGTTCCTCGTCGTCCTCAAAAGCATGGAATGACCGGCGAATGTTGTTCTCGATCTGCATCAAGCCGAGACTGCCTGGTATCGCCGTCGTTGGATCGATGACCGCGCCGCCTGAAGTCAGAAACCAGTTTCTCACATCGATGGCGACCGTCGCGTTCTTCGTAGTCTCATCGATGACTAGCGCCGGATCGAAATCCATCTCCAGTTTCGCGCGAACCGCCGAAGTGAAGACGAACGCCGTTCCGTTGAAAGTCCCTTCAACGCGAACGCTTTTCCCGACGAGATCCGGATTGGCGGCATTGAAAGCGGTGAATCTGTCGCGGGCGGGGGCGAGTCTCGCCTCCATTTCGGCAAACGTTCCCGCCGGTAGCGCAACATTGATGATGGGGTGCAATGCATCGTCGACCGGGACGTCTACAAGCAGGGGATCGAGTTTGACTTCCTCGCACTCGGCCGCCATCCCGTTATCGCCTGCGCGATCGTCGTCATCCTCTGAGTCGGGGATGCATCCGGCGTTGCCGGTCTGATCGAGCTCTATCCTGCCGAAGACGAGCTGAACCTTCTTGAGTACGAGCTCGTCGTTCGGTCCGACAACCAGGTCGGCGGCGACGCGATTTGCCGAGCCGGCTACCGTGGCGTTGGTGGTAAAGGACAGTTGAACGTTGTGCATGTTGCTGCCGGTGACATCGCTCGAGCAGGCAGCGAGAATCGTCAGGGCTGCAAGGCCGGCAAGCGGCCGTGTACGCTGTTTCAGTTGGTAGATCATGAGGTTTCCTCGGGCTTTCGCCACGAAAGGGTTTCCTCGTCGGCTGCGTAGAAGGTACGGCGTTCACCTGATCAGACGAGTCATCGGCGGGCGGAGGAACCTGTGATCGGGGCGAGTGACTTGTTGCAAGCGGTGAAGGACGTTTTGGAAGCGATCAATGCCGACTGTCGAAGAAGTTCGACGGGCGAATTCTATGCGGCCGTTCCGCGAACCGCGCGCATGAAGCCGTCCAGCTTGGTCTCGTCGAGTCGGCCATTGATTCGAAGTCCGCTGCAAACGTCGACACCGAACGGAGCGACCTGATCGATTGCTTTGGCGACATTGTCCGGATTGAGTCCGCCGGCAAGAAAAACCGGGACATCCACTTCGTCTCTGATCCTTCTGCTCACCGCCCAATCGTGGACGCGACCCGTGCCTCCCAGCTCCTTTATGGCGAGCGTCGGTTGTCCAGAATCGAGTAAAATCGCGTCCACTTTTCCGGACACATTGACCGCTTGCCGCACCGCGTCTTCGTCGCGGACGTGTATCACCTGCACCAGGGAGATGCCCGGTAGCGCATCGTGCAGTGCGTCGTAGACCCCCGCTGCGACCTCGTCAACGAGCTGCAGCGTGTTGGTTCGACAGAAACGGTGTTGCGCGATGATCGGCCCGGCCGTCGTCTCAGACGTCAATAGGAACGTTGCGACGCCAGGCGGCACAGTTTCCGCAATATCTCGAATCAACGCATCCGGAATCGGACCCGGTCCGCTCGGCATGCGGGATACAAGGCCAATGGCGGAAGCGCCGTAAGCGATGGCGAGCCTGGCTTCGGCTTCAGAGCCAATACAACAGATCTTAACCCGCGGCGGAGTACCCAACATGATCGGTTCGGTAGGCGTATGATGGTTGGGGAATTGCATACAATTCAGACATCGGGCCGCCCCCATTCAGCGGCTCCGCATTTAACCAGTAACGCGCGAGGACGACTGCTCATGAGACACACCAAGCGACTCCTGAGCCTGATTGCGGTGATGGCACTCGCCGCATGCACGGACAACGGAATCTTCAACCCGAATCAGGACCTGTCGGGGACATATGATCTGACGGTGTTCGCCGGACGGACTGTTCCGACGACCTACACCATCGCGGCCGGCGATCCGGATTTTCCAAACGGAGGCACTTTCGTCGTGAATGACGGATCGCTCCAGTTGAACAGCAACGGAACGTTCGTCGAGACGAATAACTTTACCTCCAATCCGAACGGCCAGTCATCCTACGGCTCGCAGTTCGTCAGCAGGGGGACCTGGACCGTAAACGGAACGACCATCAGCCTGTCTGCTCCTGCGCAAGGTACCAACCCAGCGCGCCCAGCGCGCAACATCGTCGCCAACATCGATTTCGATGCCCAGAACCGGGCGACGGTCTTTTTCCAGGAAGACGACGGAACGGGCAACGTCCAATCGTACGAGTACAAGCGGTAAG